>NZ_JANSHP010000080.1:0-5540 GCF_047502605.1 Synechococcus sp. RC10A2 | reverse complement strand
GGAAACGCCCGCTCCCACTTGGTACGGGCCGGGGCCTCTACTCTCTCCTGAGGCGCAGGAGCCGGTGGGGGTGGGTTATCCGCGGGAGGTGATTCCGGGGCCGGGTCGCTCGGCTCCCCTGCCGGCTTGGGCAAGGCCGAATCTGCCTCTGCCGCAAGCTGCGGCGGCAGCGGATCCTCCAGCCACAGCGTGACCGGGATCCGCACTTCGGGCTCCAGCAGAGGTCGAAATCCCCACCCAACCCATCCCAGCAGCCCCAGCAGATGCAGAAGCAGCGAGAGCAAAGTCTCCCAGCGCAGCGGGCGGGGCTCCCGACTTTGCCCAGGCAACTCAGGGAGATCCTCCAGCGAGGCGCAGGCAACTGAGAGGGCAAGGGAGCAATAGCCCGCCAGCAGCGCCTCCCTAAGTAGCTTCTCCCCCCAGCCGATCCAACGCAGTCCTCCAGATCTTTGGCGCCGCCCCATTGCCCACAGCCCCAGCTCCAGCCAGGCCAGACCCACCCCGTAGGCCATGCCTGCCTGCTGCCAATACCCCATCTGCAGGCGCCACAAAAGCCGAGGGTGGGATCCCCTCCCCGAAGAAGCGGATCCCCGGTTGGTGTGAGTGGGGGGTTCGGCGAGCATGGCTCGGGGCTATCTCGATGGGCACGGCTGGCGGGGAGTCCTAGAAGCGGCTGGAGAAGCTGAGGGCCACATGGCGCCCCGGCTGGGCCCGCCGCTCCACCTCAGGGCCGACAAAGAGGGTGCGGGTCTCGGAGTAGAGAAAATACTTCTCGTCGAAGAGGTTGAACACCCCGAAATTGAGCTGCCAGTTGTCGTCCAGGTTGTAGTAGCCCAGCAGATCCACCACCGTATAGCCGCTGGGCACAAAGGGAATCTGCGGGGGAGCGTTGGGGTTGGTTTGCACCACCTCCCGCTGCGGATCCCGCGGATCCGCCACCAGCGTGGCCACCAGCCTCGCCCCCCACACCTGGCTGGGATCGTCGTAGTGCAGCCCCAGCACCGCCGTCAGCGGCTCAATCGAAAGCAGGGGCTTGTTTTCTGTAAGATTGTCCCCCACCGCCCAGGCAAAGCTGCCGTTTAGGCTCCAGCCGGTTAGGTCGGGGCTGAAGAAATATTGCCCTGTCGCTTCCACGCCGTAGATGCGGGCGCGGCTGACGTTTTGGCTCTGGAAGAGGATGACCGGCGGGGGCGGCGGGCTGCCGGGGGGGCCGGGGGGCGAGGGCTCAGATCCCACCCGCCGGAACGCCTCGATAAAGTCGTTGTAGGTGTTGTAGTAGGCGGCCAAACTGAAGCTGGCCTGCGGGTAGATCCCTCGCAAACCCACTTCAAAACCCTGGCTGGTTTCCGGGCGCAAGTCGGGGTTGGAGAGGGTGCGATAGCGAAAGAAGGGGCTGACCAAGTTGGTGAAGCCGCTGTTGATCTCGTTGTATTGGGGGGCCCGAAAGCCGGTGTTGTACTGGGCCGTAAAGGTAAGGTTGGGGTTTATCCTCCACACCAGGCCCAGCTTGGGGGAAACGGCATCGGCAAAGAGGCTGGCCGCTTCTGACCCACTTTTGAGGAAAGCTTCATCGGGACTGGGGGTGAGGTTGTAGGTGTCGTAGCGGATGCCGGGGATCAACGTCAAGTTGCCGCCGCCGAAATCGATCTCATCCTGCACATACAGCCCAAAACGGACGGTGTCCGAGTCGGGAAAATCTTTGGTGGGAAAGGTGTCTGGGGGAATGTTTTGGGTTACCGCTCCGGTTTGCAGGTTGGTCTGAAAACGGTTGCGGGGTCGTTCGTTGCGGGTGGTGGAAATCTCCATGCCATACACCAGGCGGTGGGAGAGATCCCCGGTTTGGAAGCGGCTTTGGGCCTGCAGGCTGGCTCCTAAAATGTTGCTGACCAGCTCGTTGAAGGTATCTCGCCGCACAGGTACGGGTCGGCCCTGCACGGTGATGGTGCGCTCTTCCACGCTGGGCTCGCGGGTGCGGGCGGGCTGGTAGTAAATCTGGGCGGTGGCCAACTCAAAAGCGGGATTCTCAGGGTTGGCGTAGCGATACTCCAAACTGAGGCGGCTGCGCTCGGTGTCGATGGTTTCCCTAAATAAGCTGATGCCGGGATCCAGGTTGCGCCGCGAGAACGTGGTGGTGGTGCGGCTGTTGAAGTACTCGCCGGTCAGGGTGAGGCTTTCCAAGGGGCTGAAGCGGTAAACCAGCTTGGCCAGAACATTGTCTCCCTCCACCGTCTGCCGATCCTTGAAACTGGGATCCGCTTTAATATCCGGCTCTCTGGCGTCGCGGCGAGTGTAGATGAGCAGGGCCTCTAAGTTATCCTGCCGACCCGCCAAGCTGAGGGTGTTGACGTACCCTTGGTTTTTGCTGTCGTACTGGCTGGACAGGCCCACATGGCTGTCCCGTTCCCCCAGCAGATCGGCTGGATCCAGGGTGGTGTAGGTCACCACACCCCCCAGCGCGTCGCTGCCGTAGAGGGTGGAGGCGGGGCCGCGGATAATTTCTACAGTTTTCAAGGCCTCCAGCTCAAAGGTATCCCGGCCAATGGTGAAGGGGCCGAAGGAAAATCGCTCCGGCTGGCGGATCCCGTCCACCTGGATCAGCACCCGGTTGGCGTCGAGGCCGCGGATGTTGAAGTCCTGCAGGCCATAGCGGACATTTCGCCGCACGCTCACCCCCGGCTCGTAGCGCACCAGATCCTGGATGTTCTGGATAAGCTCCTGCCGCAGGCGCTCCCGGTCGATGACGGTGATGGTGGCCGGGGAGTCGGCCAGGGTGCGCTCGGTGCGGGTGCCGGTGACCGTAACCTGCTGCAGGTTGAAGACGGGGGTGCCCTGCCGCAGCACTTGCAGATCCGCTTGCAGCCGCTCCACCTCCGCCTGATCCCCCCGCCGGCGGGCAGCTTCGATCTGGGCTTCTAGCTCGCGAATCTGCTCCTGGATGGTGGTGGCTCCCCGAGGGGTGGCCTGGGCCAGCAAAGGAGTCTCAGGGATCCGAGCCGCGGGTTGCGCCTGGGCCAGGGATCCCCAACTCAGCCCCAGGCCCAGCCCCAAGCTCACCGCCTTCCAGCCCCAACCGGTTACTCGCATAACGTTTCACTCTCCCAAAAACCCACAAAAAACCAAGTCAAACCTTCGCCTCAACACCCTTTCCTCCCAGCCAGAGGGGCCTTGCTGGGTCTGCGCTGCGCAGGGGGCAAAGCTGCGGCCCCACCGGCGTTGGCATCCACTCCACCTCCAGGCCAAACACCTGTCGCACCCGGCTGGGGGTCAACACCGCCAAGGGAGACCCCAGGGCCTGCATCTGGCCGGATCCCAGCAAGGCAATCTGCTCGCTGTAGCGAATGGCCAAATTCAGGTCGTGCAGCACCGTAACTACCGTCAGGCCCTGCTCCTGCTTCAGCCGTTGCAACAGCTCCAGCAGCTCCAGTTGGTGGCGCAGATCCAAAAAGGTGGTGGGCTCATCCAACAGCAACACCTGCGGCTCCTGCACCAAAGCCAACGCCAGAAAAGCCCGTTGCCGCTCGCCCCCCGAAAGGGTTTCCACCCGCCGCAGCGCCAGGGATCCCAGTCCCGTCTGCTCCAGAGCCCACTCCACCCGCTGCCGATCCGCTGGCGTCAACTGCCACGCCCACCAGGGCTGGTGGGGAGAACGCCCCAGACTCACCAATTGCCGCACCGTCAGCCCTGCCGGGATCCTCGGCTGCTGGGGCAAAAGAGCCAACTGCCGGGCCACCTGCTTTGGAGTGAGTTGAGCGTGCAGATCCCGACCGCCCAAGTACACGCGCCCAGCTTGGGGAATCAGAACCCGACTCAACAGTCGCAGCACCGTCGATTTGCCGGAACCATTGGGGCCGACAATGCTCAGCCATTCCCCCTGTTGCACGCTGAAGCTCACTTGTCGCACCACCGTCCGGGATCCGTAGCCCCCGCTCAAATCCTCGACCTGCAGGATGGGCTCTCTCATCGCCCTGCCCCCTGCTGCCACAGCAGCCAGCCGAAAAAGGGAGCCCCCATCACAGCGGTGACAATCCCCACCGGCAGCTCTATCGGGCCCAAACGGCTCAGGATATCGGCGCCGCTCAGCAGGGTCGCCCCTGCCAAGGCAGAAAGGGGCAACAGCCAGCGGTAATCGGATCCCACCCCCTGGCGCACCATGTGGGGCACCACCAACCCCACAAAGCCGATCAACCCCCCCACGCTGACGGCTGCCGCCGCCAACAAAGCTGCCACCAGGCCGATGGCCACCCGCGTCCGCGCCAACGGGATCCCCAAGCTCACCGCCATCTCTTCTCCCAGGCCCAGCAGGTTCAAAGCCCGCGCCTGCGCCCAGCCCAGCCCCAGCCCGACCAGGATGTACACCCCGGCCACCCGCACCTCCGGCCAGCCCCGCCCGCTCAGGCTGCCGATCAACCACGTCAGGGCCACCTGCACCCGCTCATCGGCCATCAACAACAAGGTGGAGCTAATGGCCCCAAAGAGCGCGCTGACGGCCACCCCCGCCAAGATCAGCCGCTCCACCGCCAGCCCGGAGCGGGTGCGCGCCAGGCCATACACCAACACCGTGGTCAGCACCCCGCCCACCCAAGCCGCCAAGGGCACCCAAGCCGTCCACTCCCCCCAGGTGAGCAGCCCCACCGCCGCCAGGCCCGCCCCCGCCGAGATGCCCAGCAGGTAGGGATCCGCCAGCCCATTGCCCAACATCCCCTGCAGCAGGGCCCCCGCCATCCCCAAGGCCGCCCCCAGCAACTGGGCCAAAAGTGCCCGCGGCAGCCGCAACTGCCAGACAATGGTCTGCCGGACTGGATCCCCTTGCCCCCACAGGGCCTGCCACAGCTCCGCAAAAGTCATGGGAACGGATCCCAAGGCAATCGAGATCCAAAGCAGCAAGAGGATGACACTCAGTAGCAAAACCGCCAAGCCGACCGGCGAGAGGATCCGCCTGGCCTGCCCCCAGCGTGTCTCCGAGTCAACTCCTGATGACAGACGCCCTTGATTGGCCAACATCGCAAACCTCAGGACTTTTGAGAGGGGGAGAGCCGCAAGACAGCTCCGACCGGCTCGCCAGAGCAGCGAGCCCAACCCCGCCAAGCTTTCCAGCTTGTTGAGACTTAGATTCAATAAAGACGTAGCTGCCAGAATAACAGGCTTTCTGGGTTATTGCAAGTCAGTTCTAATAAGCTTCTGCCCGCGTCCCCCCCTTGAGTGCCAACCCTTTGGCGTGAGATCGGGCAACACCCAACCTACTCAGGCCTAACCTGCCAGGGATCCGACTGCCCCGGGTAGGGTCATTCCCAGCAGCCGTGGAATGGGAAGTCCTTGACATACTCCCCTACCTAAAGGCAGGGGATTCTTGTTCTTGGTTCTACGGGCGCACTTACCGTATCGGGTTGCCCCTCTACAGCAGCGGTGCATCTCTCCCCAAGCGTTCCCGACCCCCAGGCCCCCCCGGTGTGACCCCCCCGACCGGGGGGGCCCGGGGGGGGGGGGGGCGGGGGGGGGGATAGTGCATAAATAACCGGTTTTGGTTGGAGACACAAACGGGA
>NZ_JANSHP010000079.1:0-5543 GCF_047502605.1 Synechococcus sp. RC10A2 | reverse complement strand
ACGCAGGCTACGTGTGTTGAGGATCGCAGGTGGTGTCGAAGGTGGTCGGCAAGATACTCCGCCGTGGCCACATAGCGGCACCAGAGAATGGGGTGAAAGCTCTCTTTGAGGAGCCGCTTCACTAGCTCGATGGCCCGCGCCAGCTTGGTGTCTTGGTCTACGCCACGCAGTTGACCAGCCAGGCGGGCGAGCTCGCGCAGCCGGCGGCGGTCGCTGTCGGGCAGAGTTTGATCTGCTGCTTCGAGGGCTGGCAGCGGTAATTCGTCGTCAGTACGCTCTTCTGCTGACTCGAACACCCAGCGGCTAAAGCTCTCCTCGGCCTCTTCAGCTTCTTCCTCCCGGGAGCCTGCACCGCGATTGGCCAGCGCTGCCAAGGCCGCTGCCGGACTGGACATGACACAGCGCAAAAGAGCCAGCGCCCCCCAGTAGCGTACTCGCCGCCGCCGCTGTTCCATCTGCTGGCCGGTGCGCACCAGCTCCGCGCAGAAGGCATAGGTGCGCTCAAACAGCTCGCGGTAGCGGGGCGAAAGGTCATAGGTCTCATCTTCAGCTTCTCGGCTTGGGAAGCAGGCGGTTTCTTGCCAGGTCTCCTTAATGTCCCGCCGCGTGCGCTGGACAAAGTGACGGGCCAGCTCGAGGCGCTGGCTCTCAGTGAGATCCTGAAAGTCCCACGCCTCAAACTCAGGCCGCAGCAGCCCCAGCAAGGAACGGAAGGCCTCTGGGATGCCGCTGTGGGGAGTAGCCGTCAGCAGAATCAGGTGGCGGTTGGGCGCTTGGGCAATGGCTCTCAAAAGGGCATGCCGCTCCTGCTGAGCTCTGCCGGAACTGGCCGCCGCCGCACCGTGCACTTCGTCGGCAATGACCAGCTCAGGACAAAACTGTAAAAATTGAGGGCGGTTGCGCTCTGTTTTGACAAAATCAATGCTGGCCACCTGCACCGGGAAGTATTCGTAGAGGCTCTGTCCCAGCGGGGTTTGCCGCTCCAGTTGCCCTACCGTCCCCGAGCGGATAACTACCGGCTCGAGGTGAAACTTCTCGGCCAGCTCCCTGGCCCACTGCTCGCACAAATAAGGCGGGCAAAGGACACAAAAGCGCCGGATCTCGCCGCGATCCAGAAGTTCTCTGGCTATCAGCAGCGCTTCGATGGTCTTGCCCACTCCCACGTCGTCGGCAATAAACAGCCGCACCGGATCAAGGCGCAGCGCCATGAGCAACGGCACAAACTGGTAGGTTCGGGGCCGGATGGAGATGCGCCCCAGCGAGCGAAAGGGAGTGGCGCCCTCGCGCAAGATAAGCCGCGCTGCCTGCCAGAGGAGATGGGCGGCTGCAGCATCGGCAACTCGGTCGGCGCAGGGCAGCGGGAAGAAGGCCGGCTCGATGCGCTCAAAGGGCAAGGTGCCGCCTACAAGGTTCATCAGTTGTCGGTGAATGTGAATCGCATCCTCTGGCGTACCAGTAAGGGGCCGCAGCACTACCCCTTCTTCGGAATCAGCGGGGAGCACCACCCACTCGCGGTGGCGGCAGCAAACAATTGAGCCAGGCTGCATCGATCGGGATCCCTAGAGAGCTTTCTCCATTTGAGATTTGTATACATCTTTGCCGCTTTCCGGGAATGACTGCCGAGCTTCTGCGGCTTTTTTGAGAACCCCCTACAGCCTGCCTGGACAGAACTTCTGCCGGCGCCATGGCCGGCAAAAATTCTACGTGTTGGAAAATGGCCCAGTTGGGTCTCGCCCAAGCCTTTTGCAGGGATCCCTCCTACCCAAAACGTGGGGTGACGGTAGGATGAAACAGAGCTGGCCCCAAGCACTTCCAGCCGCTTGCCCGATGAGCAGCAGCCGTTATCCGTTTGAGCGCGTTCGCGAGCACTTGCTCTTTCAGTCTTTGGAAGATGCTGAGTGGAAGGCATTGACGGCTGCCCTACTGCCCAGCCGCTTTTCCCCCGGCCAGGTGATCTTCCAACAAGGGGATCCCAGTAGCGACCTATACGTAGTTCTCAGCGGGATCGTGGAGCTGCGTCGCCAGTACATGCGCCATCCCGGCGATTATTGGCTGGCCACGCTGCATGCCGGGCGCGTGTTTGGGGAACTTTCCTTGCTGACGGGACGGCGACGTTCCTTTACCGCGGTGAGCCTGACCGAAGTGCAAACCCTGCGCCTCTCCCGCGAGGGGCTGCTCCTATTGCCCCTGGAAGTCCAGCTGAAGCTCTACCGCGCCTGGACCCAGATCATCGGCGAGCGCCTCTTTTGGCTCGACAGCATGTTCGCGGATCTGCTGGAACAGCGGGGAGCCGAAAACGTGGCCTCGGCTATGGCCTTGCTGCAGCAGCGCTACCCCGCTTGAGGAAAGCCAACCCCTGCAGGCAGGCCGGGATCCCTAAAGTTAAATATCAGTTGATACTACTCAAAAAAGAGGCCAGAAATCAAGCGGTGGGATCCCAAATTTTATCTTCAGAATAGCCAGGGGTTGCGGTATTATGTGCTAAGCAGCCCCAAAGCACTTCAAGCAGCGAGGTTAAGAGCAGTGGTCAGGGTAGCCATCAACGGATTTGGTCGTATCGGTCGCAACTTTTTGCGGTGTTGGCTGGGTCGCTCCCAGTCCAATCTCGATATTGTTGCCATCAACGACACATCAGACGCCCGCACGGCTGCCCATCTGCTCAAATACGATTCCATTCTCGGGCCGCTGCAAGGGGCGGAAGTGGAGGCCGTCGAGGGTGGCCTGCTGGTTAACGGCAAGCATATCCACGCCGTTTCCGATCGCAACCCCAGCAACCTGCCCTGGAAAGAGTGGAAGGTGGATCTTGTTATTGAAGCTACAGGGGTGTTCGTAGACTATCAAGGGGCCTCTAAGCACCTTGAGGCGGGAGCCAAAAAAGTAGTGATCACCGCTCCGGCCAAGGGGGGCGACATTCCCACGTTTGTATATGGCGTTAACCAACACACCTATGACCCGGTGCGGCACAACATTGTCAGCAACGCCAGTTGCACCACCAACTGCCTTGCCCCCATCCTCAAAGTGTTGCTGGACAAGTTCGGCGTCTTGCGGGCCACGATGACCACCACCCACAGCTACACCGGTGACCAGCGGATTTTGGATGGCGGCCACCGCGATCTGCGACGGGCGCGGGCGGCGGCGTTGAGCATGGTGCCCACCACCACCGGGGCGGCCAAGGCGGTGGCGCTGGTGATCCCCGAACTGAAGGGCAAGCTGAACGGGGTGGCGGTACGGGTGCCCACGCCCAACGTGTCGCTGGTGGACTTGGTGGTGCAAACGGAGCGGCGCGTGATTGCCGAGGAGGTGAACGCGGCTCTCAAGGACGCTTCAGAGACCACGATGAAAGGGATCATTGCCTACTCCGATATCCCCTTAGTCTCCATCGACTACCGCGGCCACGACTGCTCGGCGATTGTGGATGCCGAGATGACCAGCGTGCTGGACGGGGATCTGGTGAAGGTGATGGCCTGGTACGACAACGAGTGGGGCTACTCGCAGCGGGTGCTGGATCTAGCTGAATATATGGCTGCTCACTGGGTTGAGTAGGCTGTTGTTTCCTGCCTCAATCCCTCAGAGGCGGAGAGAGAGAATTCGGCAAAAACCTGCCAGCGCTTGCCGTCATGGAGGAGGAGGGTCAGGGCAGAGGCGAGAAAGGATCCCTGGAAGAGGCGAGCCTTGAACTGCGGCCAGGCGGCGCGGAACTGGGCCGGCTGGAGATCCCGGAAGGCCACAGTCATGTGGGGCACAAAGGGACGGGCTGGAGCCGTTGCTTCTTCTTGCTTGAGAAGGAGGCTCATGTGCCGCTGGGCCTTGGCCTGAAGCTGTTGCAGCTCGGGGGAGGGCTCGACGTGAATATAAATAACCCGTGGCGGGAAGGCGCCGAAGCCACAGAGCTCAACGGCAACTGGCGCCTGCTCCTTAGCAAATGCTTCTAGGGATCCTGTCAGGGCCGCCAGCTGGGCAGTGGGCCACTCGAAAGGAGGCACCAGGGTGATGTGAGGGGGCGAGCGCAGGGCTGCGCGGCTGGCGAATTGCTCGGCAAACTGTTGTTTAATGGCGGTCACTTGCTCCTGCAGGTCTGGTGGGGGAAGGAGGGCGAGAAATAGCCGCTGTTGGGGAGCATCGATCAGCATTGCCGGACAGGTGAGGGATCCTTTTATCCAGGCTAGGGCAGCACATCCCCAGGCCTCTACCCCATTTCCTAGGGGTCAGAAGGTTTGTCGGGATGCCCGACGTCTTCTTTAACTACTCATATAATTATCTAGTGATTATTCGGTGGCAGTAGGAGACACGGATCCTCACATGACCCAGCTTTCCGCTCCCCTTCCCACGCCGGCAAGCCCATCTGCAGAACCTCAGCCGGATCCGATTCCGTCTTACCATTGGCATCTGTTCCTCTGCGCCGACCAGACCAAGCCCAAGTGCTGTGAAAAGGCGGTGGGGCTGGAAGCCTGGGAATACCTGAGGCTGCGGATCCAGCAGTTGAACCTGGAGCTGGCGGGCGTGGGCCCTCTGCGCGTCAACCGCACCAAGGCCAATTGTCTGCGGGCCTGCAACTACGGTGTTCCTGGGCCGGTGTTGTTGGTGTACCCCGGCGGGTTCTGGTACCACTCGGCCACGCCGCCGGTGATAGAGCGGGTGCTGCAAGAGCACATCTTGGGGGGAAAGCCGGTGGCCGAGTATCTGGTTGCTCAAGATACTCTGATTGCCCCTCAGCGCCCCTGATCCAGGAGGGCATGGATGGCCTCCACGCAGGCCGCGGTTGCCTGCTGCAGCTCAGCTTTGTCGCTGGAAGCCGGCGGGGGGATCAGCCTGCCGATGCGCACCGTGATGGGGCAAAACAAGCGCGGCCAGCGGGATCCCTTGGGCAGCACCTTCTCGGTGCCCCAGAGGGCTACGGGGAGCAAGGGTGTCTGGGTGCGCGCTGCCACCAAGGCTGCCCCCAGGTGAGGCTGGGGGATGCGGCCATCGGGGGTGCGGGTGCCGTTGAGAAAGATCCCTACCGCCCAGCCCTGGGCCAGGGCTGCCTCTGTGGCCCGCAAGGCGCTGCGATCCGCACCTCCCCTTTTGACCGGGTAAGCCCCGTAGAGCCGGATCACCTGCTTCAGCACCGGCACCTGGAACAGCTCTTCTTTGGCCATGAAGGCTACCGGGCGGCGCACCGCATTGGCCACCAGCGGCGGATCCAAGTGGCTGGCGTGGTTGCTGACGATGATCAGGGATCCGTGGCGCGGCACGTTTTCCTGGCCATAGGTGCGGCCAAAATACAGTCCCCGAAATAAAGGGTTGACCACCAGCCACTTGAGCAGCCAGTAGGCCAACCAATCGCGGCGGCGATAGCCCATCTGGACGATTTCCCAACTTAAGGGTAGCTCCCTCTTGAGTGTAGGGGAAAGGGGGGGATCCCTAAAGACTTTGGAGACAGGTTTTCCGAAGACCTTCACCTAGGGTGGGATGCGGCGAGGGGAGACGCCGGGAAAACGTTGCGCCAAGTTTTAGCTAATCCGCCGTTCGCGCTAGCGGGACGTAGTCCTGGAAGCCCCGCT
>NZ_JANSHP010000078.1:0-5927 GCF_047502605.1 Synechococcus sp. RC10A2 | reverse complement strand
GCACGAGCGCTTTGAGTTCCCCGAGGAAGTCCTGCCCCGCGGCAACGCGCTCTAAGGAATCGTTGCCTGCCCCTTGCCAGGGATCCGCTCCTGGCAAGTCTAGGGATCCCAGAGGTTTGCGGATCCCTTTTTTTATCGGTTGCAAGGCGGCTGGGCTCGCAGGCGGGCGCAAATGGCCTGCCAAACCTGTTCCGCCAACTGGGACGGGCTGGCTTCTGAATGGATGGGCACCCGCACGTCGGCCTGGGCGTAGAAGGGTTCTCGCTCCTGCATCAGCCTCTGCAGGGCAGCTTGGGGATCGGGGGTTTGCAAGAGGGGCCGTTGGCCAGGATCCCGCTTTAGGCGTTGCCAAATGAGCTCAGGGGCCGCATCCAGCCAAACGGTGAGGCCGTGGTGCAGGTAGCTCCAATTTTTGGGCCGCAGCACGATGCCGCCCCCCGTAGCAACCACCAGGCGGGTGTAGCCGCTGAGCTGAGCCAGCACCTGGGTTTCCAGCTCCCGGAAGTGGGCCTCCCCCTGCTCGGCAAAGATCTGGGCAATCGAGCAGCCCGCCACCTGCTCCACCAGGGCATCGGTATCGAAGAAGGGGCGGCGCAACTGGGCGGCCAGCTCAGCTCCCAGGGTGGACTTGCCGCTGGCCATCATGCCAATCAAATAGACGGTCACGCCACGCAGGCGTTCGGCTTCTTCCGGCTGAATCATGAGATGGGCAAAGATCCGCTAGGGACTTAAACGTATCCGTGCTCGGCCAGAAACTCCAGAGAAAGGCCGCTCTCCGGCGGAGCCAGGCCCAACAATTTTTCCACATACTTGCCCAGCATGTCCGCCTCCACGTTCACCGGATCCCCCACCTGCAGCAAGGAGAGGTTGGTCTCGCGGTAGGTCTGCGGGATCACCGCCACCTTGAACCAGCAGCCCCCCTGGCGCACCTCGGCAACGGTCAGGCTGACCCCGTTGACGGCCACGCTGCCTTTGGGCACGATGTAGCGACCGATCTCCGCCGGCACCTTGAAGCTCAGCTCCCAGGCGTTGCCGGTGGCCGCTTGCTCCCACAGTTGTCCCACCCCATCGATATGGCCGCTGACGAAATGCCCCCCCAGCTTGTCTCCCACCCGCAGGGACGGCTCGAGGTTAACGGTGCGCGGGCCGGATCCCTGGCCCCAGACCGAGCGCCGCAGCGTTTCCGGCGAGACATCGGCCAAAAAGCCATCGGGCAGGATCTCCACCACCGTCAGGCAGAGGCCGTCCACTGCCACGCTGTCGCCATAAGCCAACTGCGGCTGTAGCTCTGGACAGATAACCCGTATTTGGGAAGAGGAGATCAACTGAGCTGTACCCAAACTGCGCACCAGACCCGTAAACATAGTTTCGGCCTCCTTGGCCCGCTTTCTAAGCTTTGGCCTGATCCCCAAGGGGGGCAGGGGATCCCCGCCATGGGCTGGGCGGGTTGGTTTTGGCTCCTCGGGGAGAGTAGGGGGTGTGCTCTTGCTGCTGGGCCTGGGCCAAAAGCCGCTCCACCTCGGCGACGAGCTGGCTTTCGCTAAAAGGCTTGGTCAGGTAGCCGGTTGCTCCCGACCACTTGCCGCGGATGCGATCCAGCAAACTATCCCGCGAGGTAACCATCAGGATAGGGAGAGACTTGAACTCTTCCAGGCTACGCACAATGCGGCAGAGTTCTATGCCGTCGATCCCGGGCATGGCGATGTCCATCAACAACAGGTGAGGCCGGTGCTGAAACAAAAGGGGGAGCACCTCGGCGGGGTTGCCCGTTGTGATCACGTGATATTTGGATAGGTACTGCCGCAGGATTTCTTGCATCACGACACTGTCGTCCACCGCCAAGAGGGTTGTGGGAGCGTGGCGCTTAGCCTGCAGCAGTTCTGGGGGCGTTTGCAGGCTCACCAGACCTTTTTTGGCCCAGGCAGCGAAAAGGCCGGCCACCTCCAGCCGATCCCGACACAGCTTCTTGGCAATGGCCTCTAGCGACTGGCCATCTTTGGTGAGGGCGTGTAGCTTTTGCCGCTGTTCGTCGGTAAGGCGATAGCGGTTGACCCGATCCCAGTTGACCACCGGCACCGCCAGCATGGTGGGAACGGCCACCCGCAACTCCGCCCAGCGATCGTGGCGGCGAGCCGCTTCTTGTAGCAGCGGCTCCAACTCAAACCCGCCAATGGGGGCCTCTTGGGCAACCCGTTCCTGCACTTCAAAGGAACAGGTGCCTGCCCGCTCAAAGAGATAGCGATCGAAATCGGTGAGCAGGTTGAGCCAGAGCGCGTCTTCCAGCTCACCTGGCTTGATCAGGCCCAACTGGGCGATGGCCTCTAGCAGTTCCGGCAGGGAGTTGTCTTTTATCAGCCGCTCCTGCAGCACTCGGATAGCCCGCTGCGACCATTCCAAGTTGAGGCGGGGAATAAAGCGGGATAGGCGCTTTAGCAGGATCTGAGGGTTGAGGGGCTGATCGGCGGAAAAGAGCAGTCTGCCGTAGTAGTAGGTCAGCACCCAAGGCTCCGTGCCCTCGGCGGGATCCCCCCCTTTGAGGTGGAGGTGCAGATAGCCGGTGCTAAACTGCCGACCTTGCTGCCGGAGCAGGGGCGCCAGTTCCCCCGCTGCAAACACAAAATGGGACATGGGACATCCTCCCGGCCAGCCTCTGCAGTCCAAATGCGCAGGGATTCACCTCGGCCACACACCCAAGCTTGCAGAGGCAGCCGTGATTCACGGCTGCTTCATCTCATTATCGTCTCTTTACCAAAAAGAAACACAAGAGGATAGCTTGGTAGCCCCGTACTTGAGTGCGGGGCGAAAAAGCCCTTGAGCCACTTTAGTTGCTTCTTTGTTATATAGAGCTTCTCCAGGAAAACAACCTACTGCGGTGCAAAACCGGCGCGGCAATAACTAACCTGGAGGAACTTCAGTCCGAAGTAAGCAGAACTTTGAGGTTATGCCTCAAAGGACTGTCTAGGGGCGTCTTGACAGCGCCTTCGCGAGTCCATTTTGGGCTGCGTAAGAATCCCCTGGGTGGGAGTGTCAAAGGCAGAACTCTGGGAACCCTACCAGCAGCCGCCCGACCGGAACCGCTGCAAGGCTCAGGCTGGGCTCGCGGCTGCAACAATCCCGTCGGCTACAAGTTTAGAGTCTCTCGCTGGGCCCGGAGCAATTCTTGGATGCCGGCCTGGGCCATATCCAACATTTGCAACAGTTGCGAGCGGTCGAAGCAGCCGGCTTCGGCGGTGCCCTGAATCTCGATCAAGGCTCCCTGCTCGTTCATGACAATGTTCATGTCCACTTCCGCTTGGCTGTCCTCCTCGTAGCACAAATCCACCAGCACCTCGCCTCGCACGATCCCCACCGAAAGGGCTGCCACCTGCTGCCGCAAGGGGGATCCCTGCGCCGGATCCAGCAGCCCCTGTTTGTAAAGCCAAGTGATGGCGTCGTGCAGGGCCACATAGCCACCGGTGATGGCGGCGGTGCGCGTGCTGCCATCGGCCTGCAGGACGTCGGCATCGACAGTGATGGTGCGGGATCCCAGCTTGTGGAAATCCAAGGCGGCGCGCAGGCTACGCCCGATGAGCCGTTGGATCTCGGCGGTGCGGCCTGAGACTTTTAGCGTCTCTCGCGGCTGGCGCTGTTGGGTGGCGGTGGGCAGCATGCGGTACTCCGCTGTCAGCCAGCCTTGGCCGGTGTTCTGCAAAAAGGGGGGGACTTCTTCGGCCACACTGGCGGTGCAGAGGACATGGGTATCGCCAAACTTCACCAGCACTGAGCCCGGAGCGTAGCGGGTGAAGTGGCGCTGAAAGGAAATCGGGCGCAATTGGGCAGCCGTGCGACCATCGGGGCGTTGCCAGCTCATGAGCAGTTCAAAAAAGGATCCTTCGCATTGTCAGTCATGTTCGCCCGAGGCAGCTCACGGCTTGGAATCTCTACAGAAGTGCCGCCGGCGCCTTGACAGGCGGGGGTCTGGAGGATCGCAGCCGTGGGCCGGTTGGGCAGGTTACAGTTGAGCAGGTTACAGTGTAAAGAAGTTCTTAACTCTCATTTCCTGCTGTTGCTATTGTTGCGGCAAGACAATGCTGCAAGAGCAGTCCTACGGGACAACGGCCAAGACAGGAAGCGACAAGGACAAGATTGCCCATGCTTCACCTCCTGCTGCAACAGCTGCGCCGATCCACTTTGGATCCCCTGCAAGAGATCTGCTGGACGCCGGAACTGATCGGGATCCTGCTGGTGTACTTTGTGCAGGGGGCGGTGGGGCTGGCGCGGCTGGCCACCAGTTTTTACTTGAAGGATAGCCTGGGCCTGGGGCCGGCGCAGACGGCGGCGCTGATGGGCTTTGCCGTCATTCCCTGGACCCTCAAGCCTCTTTACGGCCTCCTCTCCGATACGCTGCCGCTGGCAGGCTACCGCCGCCGTCCCTACCTCTTGCTCTCCGGGCTGCTGGGGTGTGGGGCTTGGCTAGGGATGGCCCTGTGGGCGCCAACGGCTGAGTTGGCGATGCTGTGGATGGTTTTGGGATCCCTGGCGGTGGCGGTGGGGGATGTCATTGTGGATTCGCTGGTGGTGGAGCGGGTTCACGGCAGCGACTGGGCGGGGACGGGCACGCTGCAGTCTTTGTCCTGGGGGGCGACGGCGCTGGGATCTCTGCTCACGGCCTATGCCGGAGGGGCACTCCTAGCCCACTATCCCCCCCAGGTGGTGTTTGGGCTGACGGCCTTGTTGCCGCTGCTGATCGCCCTGGCGGCTTGGGTGATTGTGGATCAGCCGGTGGCCTGCTCCTTTGGCTGGGATCCCTTGCGGCAGCAGGTGGGACAGGTGTGGCGGGCGCTGCGGCAACCCAGCATTCTCTTGCCGGTGTTGTTTGTCTTTATCTGGCAGGCAACCCCCAGCGCCGACGTGGCCCTGTTTTATTTTTTTACCAGCGATCTCGGCTTTGGGCCGGGGTTTTTAGGCCAGGTGCGGCTGGTTACCAGCGTCGCCAGCTTGGTGGGGGTGGCGATCTTTCAGGTGTATCTGCGGCGGATCCCGCTGCGGCCTCTATTTGGCTGGATGACGGTTCTCTCGGCAGGGCTGGGCCTAACCAGCCTCATTTTGGTCTATCACCTCAACCGGGCCTGGGGCATCGACGATCACTGGTTTAGTCTGGGGGATAGCCTGGTGCTGACGGTGGCAGGGCAGATTGCCTTTATGCCGGTGTTGGTCTTGGCTGCCCGCCTCTGCCCGCCGGGAATCGAAGCTACCCTCTTCGCCTTGCTGATGTCGGCTTTTAACCTGGCGGGGTTTCTCTCTCAAGAGTTGGGATCCCTGCTCATGCACGCGCTGGGGGTAACCGAGAGCGATTTCAGCCATCTGGGGCTGCTGCTGCTATTGACCAACCTGTCCACCCTCTTGCCCCTGCCGCTTTTGGGCTGGCTGCCGGAAGGGGGAGCAGATCTGGAGGCGGAAGCCCACGCTTCTCTCGAAGCCTTTTTGCAGGAGGTGCGCGCGGAAGAGGCCGAGGCAGGGATGGAGGCAATCCCTTTGGGACAGACGGACATCACCTATTCTTGAGGGGCTGGCTGCCAATCAGACGCACTCCTAGAGGCACCCCTCACCCCCAGCTCTTCTCCCAAAGGGAGAGAGGAGCTAGAGGTGGAGACGGCGTTCGGCTTCGCCATGCTTGAGTGCGAACTATCAATTGAGACTCCCACCGCCTAAAGGCGGGGGATTCTTACGCAGTCCACAAAAGAACCCGCAACGGCGTTGTCAAAGCGCCTCTAGACAGTTCCTGAAGGCAAAGCCCCAAGGTTCTGCTGACTTTCTTAAGCAGGTTGGCGGCAGCATTCGCATCAGCGTTGACCAACCACCCCTTTGCCGTTTGGTACAGGCCCCGCTTGATACGCTTTCCAGAGGGTCTCCACCCGTCGGGTTTTTCACCATAATTAGGTAGCTCA
>NZ_JANSHP010000077.1:0-6174 GCF_047502605.1 Synechococcus sp. RC10A2 | reverse complement strand
AGCGACTAAAGTGGCTAGCGGGCTTTTCCGCCCCGCACTCAAGTGCGGGGCTACCCAGCTATCCTTTTGTGTACTACCTGGTCAGCGGCCCTATGTCCAGCCTTGGATGGACAGGCTGCTGGGGGTTTGCCCTGTTGCTCTTGCTCTGGATGGGATCCTGGCCTTCTGGGTTTGGATGGGGAGCTAGCTCCAGCGGGGCAAGTAGCAGGAAAAATCCTGTTTTTTAACAAACCGAAAGGGCCCGGAAAGGGATCCCCAGACCACCTGATCTGTTTCGGGATCGCGCCCCTGATCCAGGCTGTGGAAGTAGTCGGCCCCGATTTCAAACTCGCTATAGAGGTAGGTGGTTCTGCCCTTGCGCTCGACGATACAGCCCTTGCCGGGTACGCTGCGGCCCCGGTAGCAGGATCCCGTCCATTCCACCTGAACCGCGCAGCCGGGCAAAAGCTCCAGCTCTGCCGCCGCCAGGCTGGCCAGTTTTCCCAGATCTCGGCCAGCACATTTGTAGGCCTCCGGGGATCCCAGGGCGTAGTTTTGAATGCGGATCCCGTCTGGCGTCTCGAAAAGGTGGATGACCCGCTGCCGGTAGGGCTGGTCGGGGTAGATATCGTACAGTTGCTCCACGTAAAACCCTATCCCCTGAAACACCGACCACGGCAGAGGGCATTGGTAGACGTGAATGTTGGCGAACCAGACCGGCTCGGCTATAGCCTGGTGCAGATTGTTGAAATGTCCGGCCATCCAGGTGGCCAGTTGGGCCAGTTGCGGCGAAACCGACATAGCGCAAGTGACATACTCCCGTCTCTCACCCTAAAGCGCTCTGCGCCGCTGACGCGAACGGGTAGAGAGCAGGCTTCTCGCTTCGAAGGACTCCGTTCCGCTAGCGCGAACGGGGAGCTATTGCAAGAACCCTCTGCAAGCAGCCACGGAATGCCCTATCGCAGGGCTGTACCAGATTCCGGCAACGCCGTTTTGTACAGCCAATCTGATTTTACGATATTTTTTGCGGGGGTGGCTGTATCCCGACCCTGACTGCCCCCCAATCGGATATAGGGGGGTACAGGGCGGGGCTTATCCACCCCCGCACCCCCAGAAGCGTAAGCGTGCAAGCCTATTATCCGGGACGGCAGGCCCGCTTGCCAAAACCAGCTCTAGGGATCCAGTTTGGCCGACAGGCTAGAGTAGAGAAGCTCGATCCCCTCCGCTTGGGATCCGATTTGCCTTTCAATGGATTTGCGAACGGCGCTATGTCTGCCCCACCCCTTCCCCTGCTTGGGCAATCCCTAGCTGCCTTGAAAGACTGGGCGGTTGAGCAAGGGCAGCCGGCCTACCGCGGCCAACAACTGCACACCTGGCTCTACCACAAAGGGATCCGCTCCCTGCAGGAGGTGACGGTCTTTCCCAAGGCCTGGCGCGAGGCGCTGCAAGAGTATCCCGTGGGGCGCTCCCAGGTGGTGCAGCGGATAGAATCCCGCGATGGCACGGTCAAGTTTTTGCTGCAGTTGGCGGATGGGGAGTTGATCGAGACGGTGGGGATCCCGACCGCCAGGCGGCTGACCGTCTGCGTTTCCTCCCAGGTGGGCTGCCCCATGGCCTGCAACTTCTGCGCCACCGGCAAGATGGGCTACCGGCGCAACCTCAAGCTGCACGAAATCCTGGATCAGGTGTTAACGGTGCAGGAGGACTTTGGCCGCCGCGTCAGCCACGTGGTTTTCATGGGCATGGGGGAGCCCCTGCTCAACCGCGACACCGTGGTGCAGGCCATTCGCAGCCTCAATCAGGATATTGGCATCGGCCAGCGGCACATCACCCTCTCCACCGTGGGCGTGCCCCGCCAAATCCCCTGGCTGGCCCAGCAGGATCTGCAAATTACCCTAGCCGTCAGCCTGCACGCCCCCAACCAGGAGCTGCGGCAGCAGTTGATCCCTTCCGCAGCCCACTACCCCCTGGACGCCCTTATTCAAGATTGCCGCGACTACATGCTCTGCAGCGGGCGGCGGATTAGCTTTGAGTATACGCTGCTGGCCGGGGTCAACGACCTGCCCATCCATGCCCGCCAACTGGCCCACCTGCTGCGCCAGGCCAGCCAGGCGGGGGCCCGCCTGCACGTCAACCTAATCCCATACAACCCCATTGCCGAGGCCGACTATCAGCGCCCCCACCCGACGCGGGTGGCGGAGTTCGTCCGCCTGCTTGAAGAACACCACGTGCAGGCCAGCGTGCGCCAAACCCGCGGTCTGGATAGCAACGCTGCCTGTGGCCAGTTGCGGGGATCCTTTTTGCGCGCTTCCCCTGAGCCGGCCCCTGGCCGTTCCTAGGCGCTGCCGGCTCTAGAGAGGTCTTTTGCCGCCGCCGGAGCGGGATCTGGGCTTTGGGGGAGCCAAACGCGGAAATGGGTCCATCCTTCCAGGCTGCTGACGGAGATCCGGCCCCCCATGTGCTCCACCAGTTGCTTGACCAGGGACAGCCCCAGGCCGGTGCCGCCGTGCTTCCAGCGATCCGACTGCGGGATGCGGTAGAACTTCTCAAAGATGCGGGGCAGCTCCGCCTCTGGGATCTCGCTGCTGTTGCTGCAGACGAAGAGGATCCCTTCTCCTTCCTGGGCCACCCGCAGGTGGATGGATCCCTCGGGGGCGGTGTACTTGATGGCATTGTGCAGCAGCTCGCGCAAAATGCGGCCCAGAGCCGTGGGATCCGCCTCAAGGGGTGGGATCCCCTCTTCTAGGCGCAGTTGCAAGTTCTGCTTTTTGCCCTGGGCTAGAGGCTGGGCTGCCGCCACCAGATCCCGCAAATAGTGCGGCAGGAAGATCTCTTCCGGCTGGAGCAGATACTTCTCGGCTGCCAGTCGCTGCATGTCCAGCAGGTCGTTGATGAGATCAATTTGTCGGTTGCATTCTTTGAGAGCGATGGCAAAATAGTGCTGCTGTTTCTTAGGGTTATCGCAGGCTATTTGCAGCATCTGCAGGGCCATGCGCACGTTGGTCATGGGGGTGCGTAGCTCGTGGGAGACGGTACTCAAGAAATCATCCTTGAGCAGGTTGAGCCGCTCCAATTCCTTCACTTGGGCCCGGGTCTCCTCGTACAGACGGGCCTGGCGCAGGGCCAGGGCGCACAGGTTGACCACCTGATAGGCCAGTTGTCTCTCGGCTTCGGAAAACTCCTGCTGCCGCTCCAACAGCAAGAGCCCCAGCCGCTCTTGGTGGTTTCGAAGGGAGCAGGCCAAAAGCTGCACCCAGTGCCCGCCTTTTTCCTTTTGACAACAGCAGTGGACTTCCCAGGGCTGCTCGAGAAAAGCATGGGAGTGCAGCAGGTGCACCAGCTCAGGGTCGTTGAGATAGACGGGATCCGCCTCCTCCGGAAACGAGCAAGCCGGGATCCAGCCTGAGCCCCCGGCGCCGGTCAAGAGAATGTGGCAGCCGCTTAGGTGGAGGGCTTCGGCCAGGCTCTTGACCACCTCTTCCAGGATCTCCCCCTCGTTGAGGCTGGCCACCATCTGGCCGCTGAGGGAGCGCAGCACCGCCTCAAAGCACAAAGCCTGCTGCAGCTTAGCGGTGCGCAGCGCCACTTGCGCTTCCAGCTCGCGGTTGAGGGCTTCTAGCTGCTGCTGGGCCCGCTTTTGCTCGGTGATCTCCCGCCCCACCGCCAGGATCTCCACCAATTGGCCTTGGCTGTCGAAAATGCCCTGACCCACCCAGCTCACCCAGCGGGACTGGCCACTTTCGCCGGGGTACTCCCGCTCGCTGCGGTAGAAAGGACGTTCAGGCGTAAGAGCCGCAAGAGACTGCAGCACCGCCTCCCGTTCTTGCGGCGGCAGAGAGTCCACCCAGCGCCTGCCTATTGTTTCTTCTGCCGAACAACCAAAAAAGCGCAGGTAGGCAGGGTTGACATAGGTAATGCGGCTATCGGGCAAAGAGCGACAGATCAGCTCCGTCTGCTGCTCCACCACAGCGCGGTACTGCTGCTGCTGTTGCCAGAGGCGATCCAACAGCGCCTGTTGGCTGGCCGCCGCCTGTTGCCAAGCCTTGGCCAGGGTCTGCACCTCCCAGATGGGGCCGGGATCCACAGGGGGCCAGGCCGGGATCCCAGTTTGCACAAATTGCTCCGCTATTTGGGTCAGGCGGCGCAGCGGGCGAGAGAGGGCTTCACTGAGGAGGATCCCAGCTCCCAGAAAGCCCAGCAGCAGCCCCCCGCCCAAGAGGGCCGCCTGCTGAGTGCTGCGATAGACAGGGGCGAGAAGGATCTCCTCCGGGATCCCCTGTACGAAATAGAAACTCAGCCCCCCTTCATCCTGAATGGCCGTCACCTGTGCCAGATAACGGATCCTGTCCACCCTAAGGCGCAGCAGCCCTTGTGAGGCCGCCATCTCCCAGGATCCCACCTGCGCTTGCACAGCCAGCAGCAGCGGGTGGGGGGAGAGCTCCTCCGTGCCGGCCACCACCTGGCCCTCTTCATCCAGCAACCAGCTCACCCCCGGATACCCCAAGCTGACCTGCAGATCTTCCAGAAAAGCCTGCAGTTGCTGAGCCGAGAGAGCAGCCACCAGGCTGCCGTAAACCCCGCCCTCCCCATCCGCCAAGGGCAGCGCCGTCAGGACCAGCCGCTCCGGCCTTTGATGGGGAGACTCGACAAAAAAGTTGCTCACCACCCAGGTACGGCGGGCCCCTTCCTGTTGCAGGACTGCGGGAAACCTAGACAGCCGCCGCAGATCCACAAAGCCCAATTGCCGCGTCAAGCCGGTGGGATCCCCGCTTTCCGGATCCCGTTGGCGGCCTTGGACGGATCCCGGCTTCAGGCCCGGCGTGTGGTAAGTCCAGATCGAGCCATCGGCGTGGCGGCGGGCCGTGATAAACCCCCCCTGCTCAGAGACAAAGCCGACATAGCTCAGCTCGGGAAACTGCTGCAACTGGCGGGCAAAATACGCTTCCAAGACTTCCAGATCGCGAGGCTGAGGAGCGGCCAGATTGGGCAACAGCCCCCAGCGCACCGCTCCCTCAGTGAGGGCATTGACCTGCAGGGGGGCCTGCAGATACCGGTGTAGGTTCTCCTCGGCTCGGTGGTTAACCTCACGCTTCAGGTGCTCGGCCAACTGCAGCGCCATCTGCCGCCCGGCTCGCCAGGAGAGGTAGCTCACCCCGCCCGCCCCCCCGGCCACCGCCAACAGCAGCGGCAACAGCAGCGCCACCTGCAAAGGGATCGACCGAGAAGCCAGGGAGGGCAAGCGCATCCGGGAAGCAATCGAGGAAAATAGCATGGGATCCCTAGGCTTGAGGAGGTTCTAGCGCTCGCTGCACAGCGCCGAGGACAACTTCGGCACCCATGGCCAACAGCGCCACCGGGATCGCCCCCACCAGCAGGATGGCGGTGTCGTAGAGGGCAAACCCCAGCGTGATAAAGCTGCCCAGCCCGCCCGCCCCGATAAAGGCCGCCAACGTGGCGCTGGCAACCACCTCGATAGTAGCAGTTTTAACGCCGGCCAAGATTACCGGCAACGCCAAAGGGATCTCCACATAGCGCAGCACCTGGGCAGGGGTCATGCCCATGCCCAAGGCGGCTTCGCGTAGGGCCGGATCCAGGCTGCGGAAGGCCACGTCGGTGCTGATTAAAATGGGGGGCAAGGCCAAGATCGTCAGGGCAATGGCCGCCGAGCGGAAGCCAAGGCCAAAGTAGGGAATGGCCAAAAACAAAATCGCCAAGCTGGGGATCACCCGCAAGCTGCTAAAAGCATTGATCACCACCAGAGAAACCACCTGCGAGCGGGAGCTGCCAAAACCCAGCGGCAGACCCACCAGCAACGCGATCCCCAGCGGCACCGCCACCAGTTGCAGGTGTTGGAGGAAAGCTTGAAGTAGCAGGTCGCTGTTGCTTTGAGCATAGTCCAAGGAGCGGGCCAGGAGGCTCATCGAGAGCATGACTCTAGTCAATGATATGCTGGACTATACTGAAAATAATGTACAATATGTTCAGTATGGCTGCTTGGTATGGCTAGGTATGTAAAACCGAGAGAAGCGGCGGATTATTTTGGGGTGTGTCTCCACACCTTGAGGCGATGGGAACAGAAAGGCTGGATCAAAGCAATACGTACTCCATCTGGTAGGGCAAGAAGGTATGACCTCGACAGCTACATCAGAACGCCAAAGAAAGCCAAACGAGTCGTTTTGTACGCCCGAGTCAGCA
>NZ_JANSHP010000076.1:0-49667 GCF_047502605.1 Synechococcus sp. RC10A2 | reverse complement strand
GCGATGCTGGGCAAAGTTCTGCTTTGTTCAGCGTTGCATAAGTCTTTCGGAGCGGGTAGGATGGTCAGGCCGTGGCTTAAAGGTTGCCAGGCTCCTGTCCTAAGCTGCCGTAGGTCATTGGCTATGCTGACCTCTTCCCCAACTCTTGAAGCTTCACAAAAAGCCTTCCCCTGGCAAACTCGGCAGCCGGCTCTGCTCGTGCTGGCGGATGGCACTTCCTTTGCCGGCTGGTCTTTTGGGGCGCCGGGCACGGCGGTGGGCGAGGTGGTGTTCAACACGGGCATGACTGGCTACCAGGAGGTGATGACCGATCCCAGCTACCGGGGGCAGATTGTGACCTTTACCTGCCCTGAGCTGGGAAACACCGGAGTCAATGAGCTGGACGAAGAATCGGCTCGGCCCCAAGTAGCAGGGGTGATTGCCCGCAATGTATCGCGCTTGGCCAGCTCCTGGCGGGCTACATCCACCCTTCCCCACTATCTGCAACAGCATGGGATCCCGGGCATTGCTGGGGTAGATACGCGGGCTTTGGCACGGCGGCTGCGCTCTCAGGGGGTGATGAACGGGGCCCTTTCCACAGAGACTTTGGATCCCCAGGTTTTGTTGGAGCGGGTGCGCCAGGCTCCTTCCATGCAGGGGTTGAGCTTGGTGGCAGAGGTTACCACTCCTCAACCCTACGAGTGGCTGGAGCCTACGCCTGCCGATTGGGACTATGGCCGCAGCCAAGGGATCCCGATTCCGGATCCCCCCTTGCGGGTGGTGGCGCTGGATTTTGGCATCAAGCGCAACATCTTGCGCCGCCTGGCCCGCTACGGCTGCCGGGTGATGGTGTTGCCGGCCCACGCCAGCCCCGAGGAGATTTTGAGTTACAACCCCGACGGGATCCTCCTCTCCAACGGGCCGGGGGATCCGGCGGCAGAGACGACGGCCATCCGCACCACCCAGGCGCTGCTGCAGAGCGGGAAGCCGATGTTCGGCATCTGCCTAGGCCACCAGATCCTCAGCCTGGCCCTGGGCGGATCCACCTACAAGCTCAAGTTCGGCCACCGCGGCCTCAACCACCCCTGTGGGCTGGAGAAGGAAGTGGAGATCACCAGCCAAAACCACGGCTTTGCGGTGGAGGCCGCTTCGCTCCCTGGGGATGGGGTGGCGATCAGCTACCTCAACCTCAATGACCGCACCGTGGCCGGGATCCGCCACCGCCAGTTGCCCCTCTTTTCGGTGCAGTACCACCCGGAAGCCAGCCCCGGCCCCCACGATGCCGACCACCTCTTTCGGGAGTTTGTCGAGCTGATGCTGCAAAACCGCTCGCGTTAGCCGCCCCTCACCCCCAGCCCCTCTCCCTGAGGGATTCCCTCACCCCCAGCCCCTCTCCCAAAGGGAGAGGGGAGCAGAGGCGTAGGGCGAGGGCGGCACGGGCTTCTTCTCGGTCGTCGAAGTGAATCTTCTCGGTGCCCAGGATCTGGTAGTCCTCATGGCCTTTGCCGGCAATGACCACCGTATCCCCTGGCTGGGCTGCGAGGATGGCCAGGCGAATGGCCTGCCGCCGATCCACCTCCACCGCCCTGGGGGATCCAGGGATCCCGGCCAAAATATCCCGTAGGATCTGCTGGGGATCTTCGGTGCGGGGGTTGTCGGAGGTAACGATCACCTGATCTGCCCAGGTGGCGGCAATGCGGCCCATCTGTGGGCGTTTGCCCCGATCCCGATCCCCGCCACAGCCAAAGACGCAGATCAGCCGGCCTTGCACTTGCGGGCGCAGGGCCTTGAGCAAGTTCTCCAGCCCATCGGGGGTGTGGGCATAGTCCACGATTACCGTGATGTCCTGCCCCGGCAAGGTTACCCGCTCCATCCGCCCCGGCACCCCGGGAAAATGGGGCAGGGCCGCCTGGATGAGCTCAAGGGGGATCCCCAGGTGCAGCGCCACCCCCACCGCCGCCAGCAGGTTGGCCAGGTTGAAGGATCCCACCAGGGGCGCTGCCACGGCCAAGGTGCCCAGAGGGGTGTGCAGGGTGGCCTGCAGGCCGTTGGGGTGAACTTGAACGTCGCCGGGCCAGAGGGCAGGGATCCCTTCCAGGGGCTGCAGGGAATAGGCCCAGGGCTCCAGAGAGGCTGGGATGGTCTCAAGCAGCCGCCGTCCCCCCTCGTCGTCGGCGTTGACCACCGCCCGCCCCTGCAAGTACTCCGGCTGGAAGAGGGTGGCCTTGGCCTGCCAGTAGTTTTCCATGCTGCCGTGGAAATCCAGGTGATCCTGGGTGAGGTTGGTCCAGACGGCAGCGGCAAAGCTACACCCCCAGGCCCGATCCTGGGCCAAGGCATGGGAGCTGACCTCCATCACCGCCACCTCCGCCCCGGCTTCTTTGGCTTGTCTCAGGCTGCGCTGCAGCTCCAGCGGAAACAGGGTGGTGTGGGGGGCTACTTCACAGTGCCCAGGCCAGCGGTTGTAGAGGGTGCCCAGCAAAGCAGTGGGGCGACCGGCGGCCTGCAGCAGATGCTCGATGAGATGGGTGGTGGTGGTCTTGCCGTTGGTGCCGGTAACTCCCACCAGGGTAAGCTGGCGGGCGGGAAAGCCGTAGAAGGCCGCCGCCACCTGGGCCAGGGCCCTGTTGATGCCGCTGCGGGGCAAAACCAGAATGGGCTGACTGCCTCCTCCAGCCTCTCCGCTAACTTTCTCCCAAGCCTCCTGGGCAATAAGGGCCGCCACGGCTCCTCGGGTGAGCGCCTCGCGGACAAACTCGCCGCCGTCAACGCGGGATCCCGGCATGCCCAAGAAGAGATCCCCAGCCTGCACCTGGCGCGAATCGGCACACAGACCCCTGACCTGCACGCCCTCTAGGGATCCCTGAACCACCTGGGGTTGGATCCCGGCTTGGTTGAGCAATTGGCCTAGAGAAGGCTCCGCACCGCTAACGCCAACGATCCCGGCAGTCTCCATGTCACCTCTCACCCCAATGCTTTGCCGCCTACGGTATCCGCTCAGCCGGCTTCCTGGCCATAGATCCGCCAGATCTCTCCCCGAGAAAACCTAGGCCAGGGCCTCTTCCAGCTTCTGCTTGGCCCAGAGACGGGCGTAGAGCCCCTGGGGATCTGCCAGCAACTGGGCATGGGATCCCTGCTGCACGATGCGGCCCTTGTCCATGACCCAGATCTGATCCGCCTCCACCGCCGCCGTGAGGCGATGGGTAATGAAGATCGCCGTTTTCTGGGCCCTGGCCTGGCGCAGGTGGCGGAGAATGGCCTGGGCCGTCTGGTTGTCCACGCTGGAGAGACAGTCATCCAGGATCAAAATCGGCGCATCCACCAGCAGAGCCCGCGCCAGGGCCACCCGCTGCCGCTGGCCGCCAGAAAGGGTGATGCCCCGCTCCCCCACCAGCGTGTCGTAGCCCTTGGGAAAGGTGAGGATCTCGGCGTGGATGTGGGCGGCCTTGGCGGCCCATTCCACCTCCCAGTCTTCGGCATCCGGCTTGCCGTAGCGGATGTTATCCCGAACACTGGCGCTGAACAGAAAGCTCTCCTGGGGCACGTAGGCAATGGCCCGCCGCAGGGATCCCAGTTGGAGCTGGGTGATGTCCTGCCCATCCAAAAACAGTTGCCCCGGCTGGATCTCCAGCAGGCGGGGCAGGGCATTGGCCAGGGTGGATTTGCCCGCCCCAATCGGCCCCACCACCGCCACCAATTGGCCCGGCTCGACGCAAAAGTGCAGATCCTGCAGCGCCGGCGTTGCGGATCCTGTGTCGGCATAGGCAAAAGTCAGGCCCCTGGCCTCGATACGCCCCTGCACCTGTTCCAGAGGTAGGGGTAGAGCCTGGGGAGCATCGCGGATGGTGGGCTCTACCCGCAGCAGGGCGTCGATCCGCTCCAGGCTGACCTGGCCCCGCTGGTAGGCAGTGATGGTAAAGCCCAGCAGAGTGGTGGGAAACACCAGCCGTTCCACGTAGAGGGTGAGGGCAGAAAAATCCCCAATCGTCAGCGTCCCGGCGGCAATCTGGGGTCCGCCCACCGCCAGCAGCAGCAGCAGGCTCAGGCTGACCAAGGCCACCAGGGAAGGAAAAAGCAGGTTGCGGGTGAGGGCCAGGCGCAAATTGGCCTGCAGCAGCCGCTCGTTGCGGCGGCGAAACTCCCTCTGCTCGTGCTCTTCCTGGGCATACACCTTGATCAGGGCAATGCCGTTCATGTCCTCCTGGATGAGATCGCTTAGATCCGCCAGCTCCTGCTGCACCTGGAGCTGCTCCTGCTGCAGACGGGAGCTGCTCAACTTCACCAGCACCAGCATCACCGGAAACACCGATAGGGCCAGGGCGCTCAGACGCGGCTCAATGCCAAACATGGCCGGCAGCGTACTGCCGTAGGCAAAGATCGTGTTGGCCAAGTTAAGCAGGGCAAAGCCCAACAGGCGGCGGACATTTTCCACATCGCTGGTGATGCGGGTGAGGATATCCCCAACCGTCTGCTGGGCAAAGTAGGAAGGCTGCAGCGTCAGCAAATGCTCGAAGATGGCCTGCTTGAGGCGGAACTCCACCTGCCGCCCCACGCCAAACATCCACACCCGCGAGGCAATGCGAATGCCCATCATCAGGCTGGAGACGATCAACACCGTCAGGGCGTAAAGTGCAATGCGCTGCGGCGACAGGGCGGCCAAGTTCTGGCTGAGATCGTCGATGGCCAGCTTGACGTACCAGGGCAGGAACACCCCCAGGCCGTTTACCACCAGCAGGGATCCAATGCCCAGCGCCACCTGCCGGCGATAGGGGCGCAGATAATGGGCCAGTTGTCGGAGATGGGATCCCGCCACTCAGGTGCTCCTCAAGCCTTTTCCCACTCTAGCGCTGTGCCGGATCCCCCCGGTAGGGATCAGGCCAGAACTTGGGCCGGGGCCTGCTGCGCCAGCAGCTCCACCTGTTGCCGCGCCCAGGCATCCACTTCCAGAATGTCCTCCAGGCTGGGGGCAGGGATGACCTGGTGCCGCTCGCACACCTGCTCCAAAAGGCGAGGGATGTCCAAAAAGCGGATGCGCTCCTGTAGGAAGAGGGCCACCGCCGCTTCGTTGGCGGCATTCAACACTGCCGGCAGGGTTCCTCCTGCCTGTCCAGCAGCATAAGCCAGTTGTAGGCAAGGGTACTTGCGGTGATCCGGAGCCTTAAAAGTGAGGGATCCCAGCTTGACCAAATCGAGGGGATCCCAAGGGGTGGCTAAGCGCTCCGGCCAACTGAGGCCATAGAGGATGGGCAGGTGCATATCCGGCCAGCCCAACTGGGCCAGAACAGAAGTATCTGCCAGCTCGATCAAGGAGTGGACAATGCTCTGGGGGTGGATGAGGACCTCGATCCGGTCATAATCCAAACCAAACAGCCAGTGGGCCTCGATCACCTCCAGGCCCTTGTTCATCAGGGTAGCCGAGTCGATGGTGATCTTGCGCCCCATCACCCAGTTGGGGTGTTTGAGGGCGTCGGCCAAGGTGACCTGATCTAGTTTTTCGGCAGGCCAATCCCGAAAAGCTCCCCCGGAAGCCGTCAACAAGATCCTGCGCAGGGATCCCGGCGGCACCCCCTGTAGGCATTGAAAGATGGCCGAATGCTCCGAGTCCACCGGGATGAGCTTGACGCCGTACTCTCGTACCAGGGGCAGCACCACCGGGCCGCCTGCCACCAGGGTTTCTTTGTTGGCCAGGGCAATGTCTTTGCCGGCGCGGATAGCGGCCAAGGTGGGCAAGAGGCCGGCACAGCCAACGATCCCGGTCACCACCCGCTGGGCCGCCGGGTGGGCCGCCACCTGACACAGCCCCTCCGTTCCCGCCACCAGCTCCGGCAGCGGCCGCATCCCGGTCAGCAGGGATCGCAGCTCCGGCAGCAGCTCCTCCCGCCCGATGGCCACAATCTGGGGCCGAAACCGCCACACCTGTTCTGCCAGGAGGGTAACATTGCTGTAGCTGGTCAAGCCGACAACCCGAAAACGCTCTGGATACTGGGCCACCAAATCCAGAGTTTGGGTGCCAATGGAGCCGGTGGAGCCGAGCAGAGTGATGGCTTGCATAAGGGATCCCTTTTGCACCAGTCAATTTAATCAACTTGAGGAGAAGGAGCGCAAAAAAACCGCTGCCCTTACGGCGCATTGTGCCCTAGCGCTCCACCTCGCAGAGGGGTAGGCCTGCCTCCCGCCCTCATCTTATTCCTATCTGGGCTGGTCTGCTCCACCTGAGGCCAGCCCTCTCGATGACAAGGGATCCTCCGAGGGCCAGGCCTTAGCCGATTGAGAGCGCAGCCACTGGGCGAGCAGAGCCTCGATCAACTCCGAGAGGTCTTGATCCGATTCCAGCAGGAGGCGCTTCACAGCTCGGTGCGTCTCTTTGGAAATGTAGGCCGTCAGCTTGACGTACTCAGAGCTGTTGGGCTTGGCGCCTGCTTCCGGCGGCTCAGGGATCTTGTAGGCTTGGGCGCTCAGTTTTTTGGGGGCAGGGCGAGCCGGGATCCCCTCTGGCTGTCGGTCGAGCAGGCGCTTAAACTTGCTCATGACAGGATTTCCTCTCCCACCGCAACGTAGTCTGACCAGGCTTGCTTGGCTCTGGGATCCGGGATCTCGTTGACACAGACTCCCTCCAGGGCAGCCTGCTGAAAGGCCACCGTGCGGCGAATCGAATGGTGGCAGAGCGGGATCCCGGCCTGTTGGAGAAAGCTGCGGGCCTCGGCCCCATCCCGGTTGGGCCAGGGGGGAACCAGCGTCAGCAAAACTTTGCAGTGTTTTGCCCCCAAACGGTTCAGGGCGTTAACAGTCAGCATCAGAGCATCCAGGGCCAGGGCATCTGGAGAACAGGGCAAAAGCAATACTTCACACCGCTCCGCCACCAGGCTCAACTGTTCGGGGGTGGGGCGGGCGGGGGTGTCGATCAGCGTATGCTGAAAGCTCGTGGGCGTGGGCGTGGTGGGATCCCCGGCCACCACTTTAGACAGGAAAGGGAGAGCCGCGTTCTGCCCAGCGAGAAGCAGAGCGATTGGGATCGGCGTCGAGCAGCAGCGACACCTGGGGTGTACCTGCCTGGGCTGCGCACCGTTGTTGAAGGTAGAGGGCCAGATGGACCGCCGTGGTGGTTTTGCCCACACCTCCTTTGAACCCCAAGACCGCGATATTCATCTGCCACACACCCTCCCAACCTGGTTTTACAGCCCACTTCCAGAGGCGGAAAGAGGCAAGCTGTGCATCCGCGCGCCGGAGCCTGGGGTTTTGGGCAACTGAGGGGATCCGAGCGCCGCATCACGTTTTCCTCTCTCCGCACGCGAGGGGCTTCGCTGGTACGATATCCTTGGTCGGCAAAGCCGGCTGAGGAACTGCGGGCTCTCTCCCAGCCCCTCGCCCTCGGACGCTACCTCCCTTCCTCGTCCCGGAGAAGCTGAGCATGGCCCATCCCTCAAAGTCTCGCTCCTGGTCTCCTGTGGTGGGGCTGTGGCTGGCTCTGGGCCTCAGCGCCTGTGGCGGAGGGAATTCCGGTCGCCCCCTGCCGCCGCTCCCGGCCCCTCCTGCAGGACGCATCGAGGGATCCCATTTTGACGACCTCAACGGCAATGGCCTACGGGATCCGGGGGAGCCGGGGCTGCCGGGCATCACCACCTTTCTGGACTTGAACAGCAATGGACGCCTCGATCCAGGGGAACCCAGCACTGTCAGCGATGCCAACGGCAACTTTCGTTTCTCCAACTTGTCCCCCGGCACCTACCGGGTTACTGCCATCTTGCCTCCAGGGCGAGTGTTCACCACGCCGCGCCCAGGAGCGGGGCGGATTGTCGGTGGTAGGCCGGCTCAGCCGGGAGCCTTTCCCTGGATGGTGGCCTTGCTAGACGCGACTGAACCGGATCCTTTTCAGGCGCTGTCTTGCGGGGGATCCCTGATTGCCCCGGAGTGGGTGCTTACCGCCGCCCACTGCTTTTTCGACGACCAAGGCGAGCCGGACGTGGATGTCCAAAGTCTGGATCTGCTGTTGGGTACCACCGTCTTGCAAATCGGTGCCGGCCAGCGAATTCGGGCTGCGCAAATTGTTATCCACCCCAACTACGACCCCCAACGAGGGCCAGAGGGGGGGAATGACATTGCCCTGGTGCGCCTCTCTCAGCCGGCGGCGCTGCCTATCCTGCCGCTAGTGCAACCCGACCAAACCAATCTGACTGCCCCTGGTACTCTCGCCACCATCCTCGGCTGGGGAGCCACCTTCCCCCGCACTCTCGAGGAGGAGCCCAGCGGCTTTCCCAGGGCTCTACAGCAGGCCGAAGTTCCCCTCGTCAGCAACGAGGTGTGCAATGCTCCCCAGTCTTACAACGGCGCCATTTTGGAAACCATGCTCTGCGCTGGCTTTCCTCAAGGGGGTGTGGATACTTGCAAGGGTGATAGCGGTGGGCCCTTGGTTGTTCCTACCAGCAGTGGCTTTGCCCTAGCCGGGATCACCAGTTTTGGCCAAGGTTGCGCCCAGCCCAATTTCTACGGGGTGTACACGCGAGTGTCCAGCTTTGTGGGTTTTGTACAATCCGTAATCGGCAGCGCCCCCAGCCCAGCGCCAACGCCTTCTCCGCCGCCTTCCACCGGAACAACGGCCTCGTTTGTCGTGAATTTGAGAGAGGGTGAGGCGGTTTCGGGCCTCAACTTTGGCAGCCGCGCCCTGTAACCGTCAGCAGCAGGGCGGAGATGGTTTAGGATAGGGATCCCGATTGTGCTTTCGTTCTACTCATCGACGGAGGAGATAGCTTCTTTATGACTCAAGTGACGATTGGCGAAAACGAAGGGATCGAATCGGCGCTGCGCCGCTTCAAGCGCCAGGTCTCCAAGGCGGGCATTCTGCGGGATCTGCGCAACCATCGCCACTTTGAAACCAACCTGGAAAAGCGCAAGCGCAAAGCGGTAGCCATGCGGCGCAACCGCCGTAAGTCCATGGCCTAGGCAATTCTCAGTAGTCTGAACTTGGCTTGTGGCTATACAAGGTAGCCAAACCAGGGTTCGGCTTAGTTTTTCGGATCCCCAACGAGGCTAGCCTTCAGGGATCCGCTCAACACCTTAACTTCCAGCACCAGTTTCTCGCCGGCAAACCTCTTCGGCAAGGGAGGAAAGGGGGCGGAGCGCCGAATAGCGCTGAGCACGCCTGCATCCAGAAGGGAATCCGCCGAGGGGGTTTGCAGGTGCAACTTCCCCTAGGGTTCTTTTGAGCCAGGTGCCCTCTTGCCTGGCTGGCTCCTTCTCAGCAGGGGAAGCAGGAGAGTTTAGGTTCTTTGACACTCCCACCCAGGGGATTCTTACGCAGCTCAAAATGGACTCGCGAAGGCGCTTTCAACACGCCCCTAGACAGTTCTTTGAGGCATAACCTCAAAGTTCTGCTTACTTCGGACTTAAGTTCCTCCAGGTTAGTTATTGCCGCGCGGGTTTTGCACCGCAGTAGGTCGTTTTCCTGGAGAAGCTCTGTACTAGCTAAAAGAAGCAACTAAAGTTGCTCAAGGGCTTTTCCGCCCCGTACTAAAGTACGGGGCTACCAAGCTATCCTTTTGTGTAGGGGAGCAAGGCGCTATAGTAGAAGCCAAGTTGTGCAGACAGGTTTCGTGCTTCAGACTTCTCCTCCGCTCGGACGGATGGGCGCCTATCCCTTGGGGCAGGGCCGCTATCGCTTCTCGGTATGGGCGCCCTTAGTCGAACAAGTGGAGCTGAAGATAATCAGCCCTGTCCAACAGGTTATCCCTCTCAAGCAGGAGGAGCAGGGCTATTGGCAGGCGGAGGTGGAGGGGATCCCGCCGGGGCCGGTGGACTACCTCTACCGTCTGCACACCGCAGCGGGGGTGGTGGAGCGGCCAGATCCCGCTTCCCGCTGCCAGCCCTACGGCGTCCACGGCCCATCGCGGGTGGTGGATCCCCACTTCGACTGGCAGGATCAGGGCTGGCGGGGGATCCCGCTCTCCCAGTGGATCCTCTACGAGCTCCATGTAGGCACCTTTACCCCAGAGGGCACCTTTGCCGCCCTGATCCCTCGCCTGCCGCACCTGGTGGAGCTGGGGGTCAACGTGCTGGAGCTGATGCCGGTGGCCCAGTTTCCGGGGGAGCGCAACTGGGGCTATGACGGCGTCTATCCCTATGCCGTGCAGGCCAGCTATGGGGGAGCAGCGGGCCTGAAAGCACTGGTCAACGCCTGCCATCAGCAGGGCCTGGCGGTTGTTTTGGATGTGGTCTACAACCACCTGGGGCCGGAGGGGAACTACCTGCGGGACTTTGGCCCCTACTTCACCGACAAGTACCGCACTCCTTGGGGAGAGGCCCTCAACTTCGACGACCGCTCCTCCGACGGCGTGCGGGAGTTTTTCCTGCAAAATGCCGAGTACTGGCTAGAGGAGTTTCACCTGGACGGCCTGCGGCTGGACGCGGTGCACGCCATCTACGACTTCAGCGCCCACCCTTTTTTGCAAGAATTGGCGGAGCGGGTAGATGCCCTAGAAGCGCGCAGCGGCTGGCCTAGGGTTCTGGTAGCGGAAAGCGACCTCAACGATGTCCGCCTCATCACCCCCCGCGAGCAGGGGGGCTACGGGCTAGATGCCCAGTGGTGCGACGACTTCCATCACTCGGTTCACACCCTGCTGACCGGGGAAAAGACAGGCTACTACCAAGACTTTGGCCAATTGGAGCACCTAGCCAAGGCCTACCGCGAAAGCTACGTCTATTCCGGCCAGTACTCCCCCTACCGCGGCAGGCGCCACGGCAATTCCGCCATCGGCAGGCCGGGATCCCAGTTTGTAATCTGCATCCAAAACCACGACCAGGTGGGCAACCGCAGGCTGGGAGAGCGCCTCAGCCAGCTCACTTCTTTTGAAGGTCTCAAGTTGGCTGCCGCTGCTTTGCTGCTGGCCCCCATGCTGCCGCTGCTGTTTATGGGGGAAGAATACGGGGAGGTGGCGCCGTTTCTGTATTTTGTCAGCCACGGGGATCCCGACCTGGTGGAAGCGGTGCGCCAAGGACGCCGCCGCGAGTTCAGCGCCTTTGCCTGGCAAGGGGAGGTGCCGGATCCCCAAGCGGAAGAGACTTTCTTGCGCTCGAAGCTCAACTGGGAACTGGGCCACGCCGGCCATCACCAGGTCTTGCGGCGGTGGTACCAAACCCTCATTCACTTGCGCAAGACCCTGGCGCCGCTGCAAAACCTGGAGCGGAACTCGGTGGAGGTGGAGCTGTTTGCCCAAACTGGCCTGGCCCTGCACCGCCACCAGGGATCCCAAGCTGTCCTGGCCCTGTTGAACTTCAGCCCCGACCAGGTGGTCACCTACGCCCAATGGCCCGGCGGCAGTTGGCAGAAGCTTCTAGATAGCGGCGACCAGGGATCCTCCCTGCCGGCAAAAAACCAAGGGGAGCCCGTTGAGATACCGCCCTATGGGGTGGTGGTGTACGGCCAGAACACCTAGGAGAGGTGATCCCGGCCGCAGCCGTAGCGCCAGGCCTCGCGCCGCCGCTTCCAAAAGTAGTCTTGCGGGGTTGCTTCTGGGCGGTCAGCTAGCCTTTGCAAAAGCTCGTAGAGGCCGAGGGCGCCGAAGTGGCCCGCCCATTCCACCAGCTCCGGCAAGCCCAGCCGGGGCAAAAGCTCGACTACCAGCCAGGGATCCCGCCTCATCACGCCCCACAGCGCTTGGGCCAAGCCGCCCAACTGCACCACATCCTGCAAAAAGGGCTGCACCACCTGGGGGCCGGCGGCCATCATGGCCTCAAACACTCTGCTCAACAAGCGGTTAATGCTGTTGGGATCCCAGTTTTTCTCCGCCAAAGGGGGGATCATCGCCTTCTGAAACAGCCAGGTCACCGCCAAATTGGGCTGGTAGGGCTGCAGCAGGGCCAGGGCCGCCCGGTCGAGCTGCCGCTGCGCCAGGGCCTCGTGGATCCCCTGTTGCAGGCGATCCAGGTGGCGCAACATCGCCCCAAAGCCGCCAAAGCTCAAGGGCGACTGGCTGCCGCTGCTGTCTCCCACTGCCAAGAGGCGATCCCAGGGCAGTTGCAGCGGGCTGCGCCGGTAGGCGGGGAAAACGCCACCCAGCTTGCGCACCCAGCGGATTTGCTCCAGCTCAACCCCCTGGTAGGCAGGGAGCAGCCGGCAGTAGTCTTCCCAGAGCCTCTCTAGACTCGGTCGGCGGGGATCCCGGTCGCAGTAGGTAAACAGATAGGTGGTGCGCCCATCGCGGGCGGGGAAGGCCTCCCAGAAGGGCTGGTAGCCGTTCTGGGCTGGGGTAAAGCTGTAGAACAGATCCCCAGTGGGTTGGTCGGGCAGCCCCTGGGCACAGGATCCCACCACCAGACAGACGCTGTCCGGCGGCTGCCCTTGGCGGGCCTGGGCCACGATGGGGGAGCGGTGCCCCATGGCATCCACCAGGAGTTGGGCGCTGAGCTGGCCGGCGGTGGTCTGGATGCGGATCCCATCGGGGTGGACCGTGGCGCTGAGAAACCCGGTCTGCTCCCGCACCTGGCCCCCCCAGTCTAGGAAATGCTGCTTGAGGAACTCCAGCAAGCCGACCGGATCCACGCCCACATTCAGCACCCCTTCCACCCACCAGGTGGGACCCTCCCCAAAGCCAATGCGCCCACTGGGGTAGTGGGTCACCTGGATTGCCTCCCACTCTGTCGGGGTGAGCAGCTCCAGTTCTAACAACACCTGCAGCTCCTGCCGCGAGGTGTTCCACTCCTGCTCCCGCCCCCGCAAGATGCCGCGCTCGATCAGGATCACCCGCCAGCCTCGCCGGGCCAAAGCCGCCCCCAAGAGAATCCCCAGGGTGCCGCCGGCAATCACCACATCGGCATCCCGGCTGCCCAGGCGCTCAGAACAGCGGTGCACCACCGCCGGAGGCAACACCGTTGGCCCCTGCCGCAGGGATCCCCACCAGGCCTCCAAGGCAGGCAGAGTTTCAGGTGGGGAGACGAGTTCAGCCATGGCGGGAAGGACTAGGCTAGACCAAGCCGCGGCTGCGGAGGCGACGGTAGATCAAAACCAGCGTATCCGCCTCGCCCACGTTGCCCGGAAACAGCACTACCGGCAAGTTGGGAAAGCGGGGATGGTCTGCTGGCGTGAGCACCATGGAGATCCCTGGGTAGATCTGCCCCAGCAGCCGCACCGCTGGCAGGTTGAGGCCAACGCTGAGGATGTTGTTGGAGGTAATGCCGCCCTTGCTGATGAGATAGCCGATCCCTTCCGGCAGCCCCTGCACAATGGCCATCAACAGGCGGGAAACTCTCTGCCCAAAGGCCAGGCGTGCCTCCGGGTTGGCGCCGTCAAACCCCACTTCTTCCCGGCTGGTGTAGACCACCGGCGTCAGGCCCTGCCCGTAGGCGCGGTGGACTTGCTCCAGGATTGCCGGCAGCAGCTCGGCTTCCTTCCCCGCCTCCAAGAGCCGCCTTACCTCCACCTCGATGCCCTGGATCCCTGGCTCCTGGAGCAGGCGGGCCAACTGCTGGCTGGTCTTTTGGACATGGGATCCCACGATCACCACCCCTGGCCGGTCAGAGCGGACAAACTGCCCCATCTCTTCTGGCGGAACTGGCTGCGGCGGCAACTGGGCCAAAGCCGTCAAGAGGCTGGCGGCGCTGCGAAACAAAAAGCGCTTCCCCTGCTCTATGGCCGCCCAGACATCCTGGGCAAAACGATCCAGATCTGCCTGGGTTTCTCCATCCACCACACAGCAGACATTCCCCCCTAGGCTTAAAAGCTGCTCCAGACAGCCAGCGCGAATCTGCTCCAGGGTCAGTCGCACCACCTGCTCGGCCCGGATCCGCCCCTGGGTCTTTTCCTGCACATACTCGGGCAAATAGCTGTGGTGGTAGCCAAACACCGCATCGCGGGCAAACTCCGTCTCATGGACTGGCACCCAGCGGCCCTCCACCCGTAGATAATGGACACTGTTGCGGGTGATGCGTCCTCCTTCAAAAAAGGCCGGCACCAGAAAGTGGGCATCAAAAGGCCCCAGCTCCGCCGCCATCACATCCGTCTCCAAGGGATAGTGCCCGCGCAGCGTCGAGTCGGAGCGGCTGATAAAAAGGGCCCGCTCCCACCCCAGCTCTCCCATGGCCTGCTTCAGGGCCCGGCAGACCGACCGCGTCACCTCGGCAGCCTCCGCCGCTGGCAGGGATCGGGTGTTGGTGAGGATAAAGCGAATCGGCGAGCTATCCTGCAGCCCTAGCTTGAGTGTTTGCGGATCCCAGCGCGTGAGGAGCAAGCAACTGTGAACGGTTTGGGATCCGGTGGGATCATCGTCCAACACAACGATAGGGGGGAGAGCCATGAGACCGTCTCAATAGACAAAGCAACCCGAGAACTCCAGACAGACGAATTCCCCTCAAAGGGCAACCGCTATTTTCATCTTCCCCCAAGTTGGCCATCTTCCCTGCCCCTATTCCAGGCGAAGTTTGCCATGATTGAGATCAGCTGGCTCTGTTGAATCCAAAACGACTGCAGACATTTCCCCCCTGCCCACATCCATGGGAGAAAGCCATGGGGCAAGCTGAGCTGCAACTTCACATCAAACGGGTACAGCAGGACGTGCTGCGCATGGGGGCGCTGGTGGAAAAGTCGGTGGTCTTGGCCCAGCAGGCCCTGTTTGAACAGAACTTGGCCGCCGCCGAACAGGTGATCGCCCAAGACAAGCAAATTGACCGTTTTTATCGTCAAATCGAGAAAGACTGTATTAATTTGATTGCCTTGCGCTCCCCGGTGGCGCGGGATCTGCGCTGGATCAGTACCCTGATGCAACTGGTACGCGATCTGGAGCGGATTGGCGACTACGCCAAAGATTTGGCCGAAGTGGCCCTGCGCTTGGTCATGTACCCGCCGCCCCCGGAGCTGAGCCGCATTCGCCTGATGATGCAGCGCTGCCAGAAAATGCTCAGCCACAGCCTGGCCGCCCTGACGGAGTTGGATGCCGAGCTGGGCCGACAACTGAAGGGGGAAGACGACGCCGTTGATGAAGACTACACCAACCTTTACAATACGTTGGCGCAGCAGTCTGACATCAAGGGATCGATCGAGCCTATCCTGTTGATGTTGCTGGCGATCCGCTACCTAGAGCGTCTGGCCGACCACTGCACCAACATCGGTCAGCGAGTAGCCTTTATCGTCACCGGCCACCGCGACTAATCCAAGTGGCTGCGCCTGTCCCTTAATCGCGGCTCTCATTCCCCCTGGATACCCGCAATGGATTTCTCTCGGATTTTTCATCACTTTTTCTCTCAACCTGCCGAGCAATGGACCGATAAAGACGCGCTGCTTGCCCTCCTGCCAGCCTCAGACCCAGAAGCGCCGGAAATGCTCGAGATTGCCCTCGATGGTCTGGTACGGGCGGGGTTTCTCGAACGGACAGGGGATCCGCCCCGCTATCGGCGTAAGCCGGATGAATCCTTGGTGGTGGGGCGTTTGCGCTGTTCCAGCAAGGGCTTTTGCTTTGCCGTGCGGGATGAACCGGGGGCAGAGGATGTGTATATCCACGGCAGCAACCTTAGCGGCGCTTGGAACGGCGACCAAGTGATAGCCCGGATTACCAAAGAAGGCAATCGCCGCCGCAGCCCAGAGGGAGAGGTGGTAGCTGTTGTGGAACGGGCCAATCCCACTCTCGTGGGCCGCCTCAAACAGACGGAAGAGGGTTTCCGGGTGGTGCCTCTGGATGACCGGCTGCTGTTCGAGCTGGCCTTGACCGAGGGATCCCCTGCCGAGCTGGCGGAAGGTCGGGTGGCCTATGTGGAAGTGGAGCGCTACCCGCTGGGCAACTTGCCCCCCGTGGGCACGATTCGCAAGATCTTGGGCAATGGCCCGGAGGCGTCCATCGATGCGGATCTGGTCTGCTGCAAGTACGACCTGCCCCAGGAGTTTCCCCCGGCGGTGCTGGAGGCTGCGGCAACTCTGCCCAAAAAGCTGAGCCGCTCCGACCAAAAGAACCGTCGCGATCTGCGGGACTGGTTTTGCGTCACGCTGGAGCCGCTGGACTTGCAGCACCCCCACGGCCTCGAGCCCAACGTGGCCGTCTCCCTGCAGCGGCAAGAAGAGGGCCACTGGCTGCTGGGGGTGCACATTGCCGATGTAGCCCACTGGCTGGATCCGGATCACCCCCTGGAGCGGGAGGCGCAGCGGCGCACCGCCACGGTTTACCTGGATAGCGTGGTGCTGCCCCTTTTCCCGCCGGAAGTGCACAGCCGCCTGGCTCTGTTGCCGCAGCAGGAGCGTCTGGCCTACTCGCTGCTGCTGACCATTGACCCCGAAGGGGTGGTGCGCAACTTCGAGATCCACCCCAGCCTGGTGCAGTCGCGGGCCCACCTCTCCTACGGCCAGGTGCAGGCTCTCTTGGCCACCGCCGCGGATCTGGGCCCCGATGAGGAGGTGCCGGAGTTGATGGCCCTGCTGCAAAACCTGCTCCGTCTCAGCCAAGTCCTGCGAGTCAAGCGCCACCAGGCAGGCGGGTTCGATCTGCCCCTGTTGGATTTGCTCACCCCCTACTCTGCCGATGAAAGCGGCTATGGGCCCCTGCTGGTCAGCGATCGCCTCGGCGCCCACGCCCTGATGACCGAAATTCTGCTGCTGGCCAACCAAACCTTGGGCCACCATTTGCGCCAATTGGGGATCCCTTCGTTGGCCCGCGTGCAGAAGCCCCCCACCGCTGAGGCCCTGCAGAACTTTTTGCGTCTGGCCAACGCCATGAAGCTGGATCTGAACTTGCAGGATCCAGAAGCTGTGACGTTAGCCGATTGGCAGCGGATCTGTGCCCGCATCACCGCCCCCGATGTCTTGGCCGCAGGGACTAGCCCAGCCTTGGTGGCCCAGTTGTTGGCTACTCTGCCCCCCGTCGAGTATTGCCTGCAGCCGCTGCAGGAGCCGCTCGGCCATTTTGGCCTTGGCCTCAAAGAGCCCTACGCCTCTTTTACTGCCCCTTTGCGCCGCTATGCCGATTTGCTGAATTTGCGGGCTCTGCACCTAGCCTTGAGCAAAGGACGGGATCGCCGCAGCCCGCGCTCCAAAACCGTGGTGGATCTGCATGGCCCCGGCAGCTACGACCAAATTGATTGGCAGGTGCTGCCGCCAAAAGTGCATGAGGAGTGGCAGGCCTTTCTCCAAGCGCAACTGCCCAAAATCCAGGCGGGATATCAGCTCCATCAACAGGCAGAGCGGGAGCTGATGGGCTTGAAGCGGTGCGAGTTCATGCAAAAACACCTGGGGGAGACGTTCCCCGGCCTGATCGTCAGCGTCCAGAACTACGGCTTTTTTGTGCAGGTGGATCCCATCTTGGCGGAAGGCTTGGTGCGGGTCAGCACCCTGAAAAACGACTGGTACGAATACCGCAGCCGCCAGCAGGCCCTGGTAGGGCGCAAAAGCCGGCGCCAGTTCCGCCTGGGGGATCGGGTGGAGGTGCAGATTAAAAACGTAGACTACTACCGCCAACAAATTGACCTGGCGGTGATCGGCGAGGGACGGCCCTACGAAGAAGAGGAATAAGGCGGGGATCCGTCCATCAATCGCGGTAGGAGGGGACGGTTGTTGCGAACTCCGGCTTTGGCAAAATAGGCGATACCTGGATCGTAGGATGCCAGCAGCGCTTCCCCAAGTCGGCAGCAAGGGCTGAGAGCCCCTTGGCTGCCCCCTGCATTGTCTTCCTATACACTGTAAAAAAACTCCTGCCAAACCCCTATGCAGCCCACCAATCCCAACCAATTTACCGAGAAAGCCTGGAGCGCCATTGTCCAATCCCAAGATGTAGCCCGGCGGCACCAGCAGCAACAGTTGGAAACCGAGCATTTGCTGATCTCCCTTCTGGATCAAGAGGGGGGTCTCACCCAGACCATTTTGCAGCGGGCCGGCCTCGATCCGAGGCTGGTGCGGGATAGAGTGGAAAGCTTTATCAACCAGCAGCCCAAGCTGGCGCGGGTGGATCAGCTCTACCTAGGCCGCGGCCTGGAGACCACGCTGGATCGAGCCGAGGAGTTTCGCAAAGAGTATGGCGATGATTTTATCTCGGTAGAGCACTTGCTTTTGGGATCCCTGGACGACGAGCGGGTGGGCAAGCGCGTTCTAGCACCCCTGGGCTTGACGGTCGAGCGCCTCAAGCCCGTTATCCAACAGGTGCGAGGCAAACAGCGGGTTACCGACAAAAATCCCGAGTCCCGCTACGAGGCCCTGGAGCGCTATGGCCGCGACTTGACCAAGGCCGCCCGCGAAGGGAAGCTGGATCCGGTGATTGGGCGGGACGACGAGATCCGCCGCGTCATTCAGGTGCTCTCCCGCCGCACCAAAAACAACCCCGTCCTCATCGGCGAGCCGGGTGTGGGGAAAACCGCCATCGTCGAGGGCCTGGCCCAGCGCATCAACCGGGGAGACGTGCCGGAGTCGCTGAAAAACCGGCGGGTGATCGCCCTGGATATGGGATCCCTGATTGCCGGCGCCAAGTACCGCGGCGAGTTTGAAGACCGCCTCAAAGCCGTGCTCAAGGAGGTCACCGAATCGGAAGGGCAGATCATCCTCTTCATCGACGAGCTGCACACCGTGGTGGGGGCAGGGGCGGCCGAAGGGGCGATGGATGCCGGCAACCTGCTCAAGCCCATGCTGGCCCGCGGCGAATTGCGCTGCATTGGCGCCACCACCCTGGATGAATACCGCAAGCACATCGAAAAAGACGCCGCCCTGGAGCGCCGCTTCCAGCCGGTGTATGTGGATCAGCCCTCCGTGGAAGACACCATCTCCATCCTGCGCGGCCTCAAAGAGCGCTACGAGCTGCACCACGGGGTCAAAATCAGCGACTCGGCCCTGGTGGCAGCGGCAGTCCTCTCCAACCGCTACATCTCCGAGCGCTTCCTGCCCGACAAGGCCATCGACCTGGTGGACGAAGCGGCGGCCAAGCTGAAGATGGAGATCACCTCCAAGCCCGTCGAATTGGATGAAATCGACCGGCGCATCATGCAACTGCAGATGGAGGAGCTCTCCCTCAAGAAAGAAGACGACCCCGCCTCCAAAGAGCGCCTGGGCAAAATTGAGCAGGAGCTGGCCAACTTGATGGAGCGGCAGCGGGAGCTGAGCGCCCGTTGGCAGATGGAAAAAGAGGCCATCGAGCGGCTGCAAAACCTCAAGGCCGAGCGGGATGCCGTCAAGCTGCAGATTGAACAGGCAGAACAAAAATATGACCTCAACCGCGCTGCCGAGCTCAAATACGGCAAGCTCATGGAGCTGGAGCGCCAGATCCAAGAGCAGGAGGCCCACCTGGCCAAGCTGCAGGCCAACGGCGAGCCCTTGTTGCGGGAGCAGGTGACGCCCGAAGACATTGCCGAGATCGTCTCCCGCTGGACCGGGATCCCGGTCACCAGCCTGATGGAGTCGGAAAAGCAGAAGCTGCTGCGCCTGGAAGCCCACTTGCACCAGCGGGTGGTGGGCCAGGACGAGGCGGTAGCGGCGGTGGCAGCCGCCATCCGGCGGGCCCGGGCCGGCCTCAAGGATCCCAATCGGCCCATCGGCTCGTTCCTGTTCATGGGGCCCACCGGCGTCGGGAAGACCGAGCTGGCCCGCGCCCTGGCGGAGTTCCTCTTCGACACCTCCGAGGCCATGGTGCGCATCGACATGTCGGAGTACATGGAGAAGCACTCCGTCTCCCGCTTGATTGGGGCTCCGCCGGGCTATGTGGGCTACGAAGAAGGCGGGCAGCTCTCGGAAGCGGTGCGGCGGCGCCCCTACTCGGTGGTGCTCTTTGACGAGGTGGAAAAAGCCCACCCTGATGTCTTCAACATCCTGCTGCAGGTGCTGGACGACGGCCGCATCACCGACTCCCAAGGCAGGACGGTGGACTTCAAAAACACCATCATCATCATGACCAGCAACATTGGCAGCGAGCTCATCCTGGAAATTGGCGGCGACGAGAGCCGCTACGAGGAGATGAAAAGCCAGGTGCTGGCCATGCTGCGGCACCACTTCCGGCCGGAGTTCCTCAACCGGGTGGATGAACTGATCATCTTCCACGCTCTAACCAAAGAGCAAATCCGCCAGATCGTCAGCCTGCAGATGCGGCGGGTGGAGCAGTTGCTGGCGGATCAGCAAATTGAAATTGTCCTCACCGAAGAGGCCAAGGACTACCTGGCCGAGCTGGGCTACGACCCCGTGTTTGGCGCCCGCCCGCTGAAGCGGGTAATCCAGCGGGAGATCGAAAACCCCCTCGCCACCAAGCTGCTGGAAAACGAGTTCCTGCCCGGCGACCGCATCCTGGTGGAGGTGGCCAACGAGCGGCTGATCTTCCGCAAGATCGGCTCTCAGCCCCGCCAAGAGCCGCCTGCTGCTGTAGCCGTCAGCTAGGCCAGTTGGCTAGAGGCTGATCACCTGGTCAGGTGGGTTGTCTTGCAAGGCCGCGTAGAGGTCGGGGAAGCAGCCCACCTGCACCCCTTTGACCACGTTTTTGGGAACACAATGGCCCGGCTCCTTGCGCCCCTGGCCTTTTGAGTCGCACCACTTGGGTTCCCCTTCCGCCAGGTTGCGCTCCAGGGCGCACATGTCGCACATCATCAGCAAAATGTTCTGCGCTTCGGCAATCTTGGCCAGGCGCTCGCCGATGGGATCCCCCTGCCGCAAGACAAAGCAGTTGTCGTCGAAAAAGAACATGCCCACCACTTCCGCGCCGTGTACCCCTGCTTCTAGCTGGGGCAGGATCATCTGGCCCAGCTTGTAGGTGCCGCCGCGGGGGGTGATGAAGACGTAGGCAACTTTCATAGTCGCTCCTTAGGTGTTTTCCAACTTGATTATCATCGATTATCGCCTTCAAAGTAGCACGGCTTACTGAAAGGGCGTAAGACACTCCCCAAGCGTTCCTCGTCACTATCCTCACCCCCAGCCCCTCTCCCAGAGGGAGAGGGGAGTTAGAGCGGCGCGTTCGCGACAGTGTTGCGTGGCAATAACGACGTAACGAACCGTTTCACTGCTATTTGTATAAACTGAGATGGGATCCGGCGCTCTGCTCCTCTTGCTTAAGTAGGGAGAAGCCAAAGCAGCCCAGTGTTCAACCGCTATCTTGAAAGGTTTGAACAGGTGCAACCTCGAAGGGGATCCCCCTAGCGCCGAAAGGTCAGGGCCCTGCCGCGCACTGAGGGATCCACCTGGCCATTTTGGAAGGCGATCTGCCCGCCCACGATGGTGAGCAGCGGCCAGCCCACCAGCTCCCAGCCCTCAAACGGGCTCCAGCCGCATTTGGTGAGCAGCTCTTCCCGCCGCACCGGCTTGGGCGTGTGGCGATCCACCAGCACCAGGTCGGCGTCGTAGCCCACCTGCAGCCGTCCTTTGTTGGGGATCCCGTAGAGGCGGGCGGGCGCCTCGCACATCCACTGCACCACCTGGCGCAGGGTACAGCGGCCCTGCTGGGCGGCAGTCAGCATCAGGGGCAGGGCCGTCTCCACCCCCGGCATGCCGGAGGGGGAGTGGGGGTAGGGCTGGGCTTTTTCGGCCAGGGTGTGGGGGGCATGGTCGGTGGCGATGCAATCCAGGATGCCCTCGTGCAGCCCCTGCCAAAGCTGGGGGAGGGTAGCCGGATCCCGCAGCGGCGGGTTCATTTGGGCCAGGGATCCCAGGCGGGCGTAGTCGGCAGTGCTGAGCAACAGGTGTTGGGGGGTGACCTCGGCGCTGACCCAGGCGGGCTTGTGCCGGCGCAGCAGCTCCACTTCCAAGCCGGTGGAAAGGTGCAAAATGTGCAGGCGATGGCGATAGCGGGTGGCCAGGTCCAAAGCCCGCCGCGAGGCGATGAGCGCCGCTTCCTCGTCCTGGATTTGCGAGTGAACGGCTACGTCCGTGCGTCCGGCAAAAAGAGCTCGGCGGGCCTGAATTCGCGCGTGATCCTCAGCGTGGACAGCAATGACCAGGTTGGGATCCGTTTCGGCAAAGATCCTCTCTAGGGCAGCCTGATCATCCACCAATAGGGGGCCATGCATGGATCCCATGAAGATCTTGATGCCGCAGGCTCCTTGCGCCCGTTGCAGCTCCTTTAAGTTATCGGCAGTGGCTCCAATGAAAAAGCCGTAGTTGACGACGCACTTGCTGGCAGCCCGCGCCAATTTGTCCTCCAGCGTTCTCTGGTCAATTGTCGGCGGATCTGTATTGGGCATCTCCAAAAAGCTAGTTACCCCGCCGCGAGCGCAAGCCCAGGATCCCGTCTGCAGGTCTTCTTTGTGCTCCCGGCCTGGCTCGCGGAAGTGAACCTGGGGATCGATCACCCCCGGCATCAGGGTATGGCCCTTGGCATCGATGACCCTAGCCACCCCTTCTGTGGAGAGATGTTGGCCAATCTGGGCAATCCGCCCCTCCTGCACCAGCACATCTCCCACCCAGGGATCCCCTTCCGGTACCACCAGCTCGGCATTGCGGATCAGAAGGCTACTGGCCAAAGCTCTGCTTCCCCTTTCACAGGCGCTTTCAAGATAACACCTGTCGAGCAGGTTAAGAACCGGCCAATCGATGGAACAGCTAGTCGGCAGCTCAAGCTCAAGTTGCCCGAGTCTTGTCTTCCTAGCGATAGAGGTTGCAAGAGCTGCGCAGGTCGTAGCCAGAGGCCAAAACCTCTTGCTGGCGATCCCCTAAGCCAAGGTCGCAGCGCAGGAGATCCCCACTAACAGTTGTATGTGTGTGAGACTCAGTCATCCAACGAACGCCGCTTGAGCTAGCAGTGGGAGGAACAACTTCAGGAAGACGATAGTTGGGGGCTTGCCAAGGATCTTGCAAATAGCGATCCCTGTGGATCCCGCCAAATTCAATATCGGCGTAGGCAGGAGGATAAACCATGAAGTCCATTCGGAAAACTTCTGAAGCACCGCCGATAGCTGCTAGAGCTGTCTGGGCTTCTGCAACTCTGGAACGGCGAATGTGGTTAAGAAAATTGGGAATGCTAATAGCAGAGAGAATGCCGACAATTACGATTACCGCCAGCAGCTTGATCAAGGTCATGACGTGCGGAGCTTTAGTTGCTCGACGGCAGAGCATTAGATAGGCTTTATGAAGAGAAAGTCAGCTCATAGCAGCGTCTGCTTCCCCTTTGGAGCGTCAGTATCCAAGTGCAAACGACTCGGGGGCCTTTCTATGCAGCTTGATCTCAGGTTGCCCTTTACAGACCTAAAACTTTCCTCGCCTCGTCTAGCAGGACGGAGCCTTTAGGAGCACTCCTTGCCTGTTTCTCCCTTGCTTTGCCTAGAGACCTAACCGCAGTTGGCAGGAGGTGGCTATGCTGCTCAAGCATTCCTCCTATGATGTTTCCGCATAGTGAGGAGCAAAAAGTAACGCAAGCTACAAAAGTTCCAGGTCAATGTCTCTAGGCTGGGGCGTTGGAACTTGTGAGAACCGCGGCAAGGACAGCTAGATAAGCAGGCCTTAGGCCCAACACCCCTAGCTTCTTTCCCTACGGCCGCCTTGCCCACACCAAGCCAAGTAACAACAGAGGGGGAACATGGATAACGTACGCAGCCTTTGTCCCTACTGTGGGGTTGGTTGTGGCCTAGAAATTCTGGCCGACGGCACAAAAATTCGCGGCGATCGAGCTCATCCGTCCAGCCAGGGCATGGTTTGCGTTAAGGGTGCGACTCTCCTGGAAACCCTCGATTGCAATCGGGCTACGGTGCCTCTCTATCGCCCTAGCCTCAGCGAGGATTTCCAGCCGGTGAGCTGGGATCAAGCGCTGGATTTAATTGTCGAGCGCATTCGCCAGACCTCTCCCGAAAGGATTGCCATCTACGGCTCAGGGCAGTTGCTAACCGAAGATTACTACATTGCCCAAAAGCTACTTAAGGGGTGTCTAGGAAGCAATAACTTCGACAGCAATTCCCGCCTCTGCATGTCTTCTGCCGTAGAGGGCTACAGCCAGAGTCTCGGCTCGGACGGCCCCCCCTGTAGCTACACGGATCTCGATAGCTGCGAGCTGGCTTTTTTGATCGGCACCAATACCGCTGAATGCCACCCAATTCTGTTCAATCGCTTGCGCAAGCGCCACAAAAGCGACCCAAGCCTAAAGATTGTTGTGGTGGATCCCCGTCGTACGCAGACGGCTGAGGAGGCCGATTTGTATCTGAGGATTACTCCAGGTAGCGATATTGACTTGCTCAATGGCATTGCTCACCTACTCATTCAGTGGGGCGCCATCAACCATGACTTCATTGCCCAGCACACCGAAGGCTTTGAAGCCTATGCTGCCCTGGTTGCCGACTACACCCCTGAGCAAGTAGCCAGCCGCTGTGGCCTAGAAGTTGAGGAGGTACTTGCTGTTGCGCGACTGTGGCAGCAGTCGCAGAAAACGCTTTCCATGTGGTCGATGGGGCTTAACCAGTCCAGCGAAGGCACGGCCAAGGTGACCAGCCTCATCAATCTCCATTTGCTCACCGGCCAGATAGGGTTTGCAGGGGCAGGGCCCTTTTCGCTAACAGGTCAGCCCAATGCTATGGGCGGTCGAGAAGCGGGCGGCTTGGCACATCTATTGCCCGGCTACCGCAAGGTTACGAATCCAGAGGATCGGGCAGCAGTGGAGCAGCACTGGCAGCTTGGCCCAATTAACCCTGAACCTGGCCTTGATGCGCTGGGGATGATCCGTGCCCTCGAAGCCGATGCCCTCGATATTTTCTGGATTGCCGCCACCAATCCCCTGGTGAGCCTGCCTGATCTACGTCGGGTAGAAGCAGCTCTGGCGCGGTCGCCCTTTACGATTGTCCAAGACGCCTACTTCCCCACCGAAAGCACTGCCTATGCCCATCTGGTACTCCCTGCTGCCCAGTGGGGCGAAAAGACAGGCACCATGACCAATTCGGAGCGCCGCGTTACCCTCTGTCCAGCTTGGCGTAACCCTCCTGGTGAAGCGCGGGCTGATTGGGAAATTTGGGCGGAAGTAGGCCGCCGCCTGGGCTTTGCCAAGGCATTTGACTTTGCCGATAGCGCTGAGGTCTTTGCCGAATATGTGGGTCTAACTGCCGGGCGTCTCTGCGATCAGTCTGGCCTCAGCCATGAGCTCCTGCGCCAGGGGCCTCAGCAATGGCCATATCCGCGCACAGGTTCAGTGGAGACCCACAACCTCTATACCGATCGCGCCAGCGGGACGGAGTCCTTTCACCGTTTCCCAACGCCCACAGGTCGTGCCCGCTTTATCCCCAGCCATTCCCGCGGCCTTGCCGAGCCGCCCGACCCTGAATATCCCTACATCCTCACCACAGGACGTCTCTATGGCCATTGGCACACCCAAACCCGCACTGGACATGTCGCCAAAATCCGAGCAATGCACCCCCAACCCTTTCTCGAAATCCATCCCCGCGATGCCAGCAAGGTAGGGCTAACTGAGGGTGACTGGGTGAGGATTGAATCACGGCGCGGCAAGGCTACCCTGCCGGTTAAAATTACCTGCGCCATCAGCCCTGGCACAGTGTTCATGCCCATGCACTGGGGGGCATTGTGGGGCAATGATACAAGCTGTAACGCTCTCACCCACCCGGTTGCCTGCCCCAGCTCAAAGCAACCTGAACTCAAAGCCTGTGCCGTCAAGCTTAGTCGCATCGAGCTGCCACCAAAATGATCTTTAAGTTTGAGCAAGACTTTGCCGACAGCCTTCGCTGCATTCCCATGATCGTGCGCTTAAAGCTCGATCAGTGCGGCATCAAGCTCAAGTTACATCAGTGGCTGCGTTTTAGTTACCAGCAGCGCCAAAGTTTGGTTGACCTGCCAACGGATACCGCTGACAACCGAGCTGCCTACCGCGCCTACCTAATTCACCTTATCGAAAGTGTCTGCCAAGAGCAGGCCGCTGAGGTAACTGTTGATCCAAACCCTGCCTGGGAAGACGCTACCACCATCCCTGACTGCGTTCTTGAGCAGGCGGCAGCCAAGGGGGTCGTGCTGACTCTTGAGCTATGGCAAAAGCTGACCCCGTTGCAGCGCTTTGCCCTCATTAAGCTCAGTCGCCCTGGCCACGAAAACCGCAATTTCCTACCTGCCTTTCAGGAATTTTCCGCACCCCACACCTATGGTCACTGTCCAGGAAGCTGAAGCCATTATTAAAGACCACTGGCTGCCAGCCAAAACCGAGTCGATCCCGATTGCAAGCTGTGTGGGCCGGGTTTTGGCAGAGCCGATCTACGCCGATCGGGACTACCCGCCAATTAACCGGGTCCTGATGGACGGTATCGCCATCAACTATGCCGCTTATGCTGCTGGGCAGCGAAGCTTTGCTGTTGCAGGCATAGCCCCTGCGGGGACAAGCCCTGCCACCCTGCCCGATCCGCAGCAGTGCTTGGAAGTGATGACTGGCTGTGCCCTGCCGCTGGGTAGTGATCTCGTCATTCCCTACGAGCAAATTCGTATCGAGGGAGGAATTGCCACCATCACCCAGGAAGTCGAACGCAACAGGGGTGATTTTGTTCATCCCCAAGGTAGCGATTGTTCTGCAGGAGCGCTGGTTCTCCGCCCCGGCATTACCCTCAAGAGCATCCACGTCGGGATCTTGGCCTCCTTTGGCTACAGCCGCATCCAAGTTGAGAGGACTCCTCGCATCAAAGTTGTGGCAACTGGCAGCGAATTGATTCCCATTGAGCAGACCCCTGCACCCTACCAACTGCGGCGCTCCAACGCTGAGGCCCTCCGAGCGGCTCTTCTTGCCTACGGGTATACCGAGGTTGAGACCGATCACCTTCCGGACGATCCTGCTGCCATTGCCACCCACTACCAAGCCAATACCCCAAACTACGACCTCTTGATTTACTCTGGGGGTGTTTCAAGGGGAAAGTGTGACTACTTGCCGGCCATCTGGCAAAGCTGTGGTGTTACTGCCTACATCCACGGCGTGGCGCAAAAGCCAGGCAAGCCAATGTGGTTTGGCATCGACCATCAGGCCAATACTATAGTTTGGGGCCTCCCAGGCAACCCCATCTCAGCTCTTGTATGTTTGCATCGTTATCTCCTCAACCGTAACACTGACTCTGGGCACCTAAGTGAAGTCATTACCTTCAAACCCAATCTCACTCTTTTTGTGCCCGTTAAGATGAGCGCCAACCGAGTCTTTACACCGATTATGCCTAACAACTCCGGAGACTTCATCGCTCTAACAGACAGCGATGGCTTTGTAGAGTTACCCCCGGCTCAAACTATCCTCAGCCCCGAGCAAAGCATCCAATTCTATCCGTGGTACTAAGATGCAGCTAGTGGATCAATGGAATCGTCGCATTCGCAAGCTAAGGGTTTCTCTAACCGATCAATGCAACCTTCGCTGCCGCTACTGCATGCCTTTGCATCCAGAATTTCTGGACAAAAGTAGCTACTTAACTCCGCAGCAATACAAAGAAATTATTGGCGAGTTGCTGGACTATGGCATTGAAGAAGTTCGCATTACAGGTGGTGAGCCTCTGGTTCGGCAAGACTTTGATGAAGTCATTCAGGAACTTGCCAAGCTGAAGATCCCGTCCCTCAGCCTAACAACCAATGGCCTGCTGCTCCACCGCTACTGGGACGTTCTCAAGGCTGCCAATGTTCTCAACCTTAATGTCAGCCTCGATAGCCTACAGCCCTCCACCCAAGCTGCAATTGCCCGTCGCGACTGCCTGGCGGATATTCTCCGTAATATCCAGGAGGGTATTGCCCGGGGATTTAGCCTCAAAGTCAATACGGTTGTAATGCGGGGGATCAACGATTGCGAGCTATTTGATTTCGTTGAGTTTGCCCGCAAGACAGGCGTGACAGTTCGCTTTCTGGAGCTGATGCGGGTCGGCTATGCCAACTCTCTCTATGAAGAACACTACGTTTCAGCACAAGAGTGCATTGCCCGTCTGCAAGAACGCTATACTCTAACCCCCCTTCCAGCGGCACCTGATTCGACAGCGTTTTACTTTACAATCGACGAGAATGTTAAAGTTGGATTTATTGCCTCTGAGTCTCAGCCCTTCTGCAGCAGCTGTTCCCGGTGGCGCTTGACAGCTGATGGTCGTCTCTTTGCCTGCCTATTTAGTGAGGAGGGTCTCTCGGTTCGAGACAAAACACCAGGCCAACGTCAGCAAATTTACCAGCAGCTTTTGGGGATGAAACCACTGCGCCGGGTTGAGCAGGTCTCACACCCAATGTACGGCTTAGGGGGCTAGCTCTATGGACAAAGCTGATCGTACATGGGCCCATCTTAATGCTCAAGGCCATCCGCATATGGTAGATATTAGCCACAAATCGGTGTCTTTGCGAACGGCCACAGCACGGGCAAGAGTTCAACTGCCACCTGCTCTCAGATCCTATGTTGTTGGCCAAGATATCCACCTGAAAAAAGGACCGGTATTTCAGACAGCAACCATTGCCGGTACAATGGCTGTTAAAAGAACTGACCAACTGATCCCCTTTTGTCATCAGATCCCTGTTGAAGACTGCACCTTTGATATCACAATTGATGATCACTTGCTTGTAACCATCCACTGCACTGTCAAGACCAGCGCTAAGACAGGGGTTGAAATGGAAGCTCTCTGTGGTGCGGCAACAGCAGCGCTGACAATCTATGACATGTGCAAGTCGGTGTCGCCCCATATCTGCATCCAGGAGACCCGCCTAGTAACTAAGTCCGGCGGCAAAAACGCCCTCCTGGAACGTCCCCTCTATGGCTTGGTGCTCACAGGGGGACGTAGCAAGCGCATGGGTCGCGATAAAGCGCTGCTGAACCCTTTTGGCAAACCCCACGCCGCCTATCTCTATGAACTGCTGCAGCCCTACTGCCAGCAGGTTTACTTGTCAGCGCGTGCCGGTCAGTGGTCGGGCACAGCTCTAGAGCTCTTGCCCACACTACCAGATCTAGTAGAAAGCGTTGGCCCGATCAGTGGCCTATTGACTGCCTTGAATACTCATCCTGAAGCTAACTGGTTGGTTGTTGCCTGTGATCTACTGAACCTTCGGTCAGAAACAATCCAAAAGCTGCTGGATCACTACCAAGCCGAAACAATCGCGACTTGCTATGTTAACCCCGAGCGCGGCTTCCCGGAAGCTCTTTGCGCCATCTATACTCCTCAAGCTGCAGCGGTACTAGAAAGGGCTTACGCGGAAGGGGTGTACTGCCCTGTGGAAATCCTCAGCAGGCAGCCCTGCACCCTAGTTACCCCCAACCATGAGGTCGAGCTCATGAACGTCAATACCGCCGAGGAGTATGCCACTTTCCAATCAGTTTGGGGTAGTTGCAGCCATGGTAACTCAATCTGTCCTAAGTAAGACCGTAACAATTCAATATGTAGCAGTGCTGCGGGAACAGGCTCAGCGGAGCAGCGAAGTGCTGCAAACCAGTGCAGCAAACTACCTAGAGCTCTATCAGCAGCTGCAAGCAAAGTATGGATTTTCGCTAGCAGCGGAGGACGTTAAGGTTGCTGTCAATCATGAGTTCTGTGACTTGACTAGGCCGATAGATGAAGGTGCCTTGGCAGTTTTCATTCCACCAGTTTGTGGGGGCTAAATGCTGCGTTTTCTAATTGTGGATAGCACCATCCAGCCAGCTGAACTCAGTCGTTTGCTCGTCAATAACACAGCGGGTGCCTTAGTAACCTTCGAGGGCTGGGTACGCAACCACAGCCAGGGCAAACCTGTTCTCAGCTTGGAGTACGAAGTCTACGAGATCCTTGCCCAGAAGGAGGGCGAGAAGATCCTCCGAGAAGCCCACGCCAAGTTTGGCCTCTGCGGTGCTGTTGCCTGTCACCGCCAGGGTCATCTTGCAATTGGTGATATTGCGGTTTGGGTTGGTGCTACAGCTGAACATCGCGGCGCCGCTTTTGCTGGAGCACGTTACATCATTGATGCAATCAAGGAGCGCTTGCCCATTTGGAAAAAAGAGTACTACTGGGGTGAGCCGCCGCGTTGGGTTTTGTGTCAGAAAGCAAAGCCTTTGTTCCAGCAATTCCATAAGAACGCTATTGCTCGGCAGCCTTGCGGCGATACCCCCTAGCCTCTCTGCTAGTATCAGTGAGGTACCTGACCTGGGGCTGTAGCTCAGCCTGGATAGAGCAAGCGCCTCCTAAGCGCTAGGTCGGCGGTTCAAATCCGCCCAGTCCCGCTAAAACCAGTGATAGGATAAAGTCTACTGTCGGTTCTGACGGGGATCAGCCGTCAGAGGCAACGGGGAAAGTGCAGTGAGAATCTGCCGCTGTCCCGCAGCTGTGAGCCGGTTTTGGACTTGGGATCCCTAGTTCGTTGTTGCAAGAGGCCTTGAGACGCAAGCCAGCCCCTCCAAAACTGAGCAAGTCAGAATGCCCGCCGGCGGTTTTTCCACAGTTCACCATATCTGCGAGGTACAGATATGCTCCCCATTTTGACGTTAGCCCGTTCCCGTCTCGAAGTTTTTTCATCGGCCTGCTTACGGATTTTCGACGCTCTCGGATCGTAGGCACTCAGTCAAAAGCGCGGACAAGAGAGCTGAGCAGTTAGCTCAGGGGCAGCTAGGAGGACGGTTGCTCGCTTTGGTTGCACAAAAGAGTCCTCTGGGCATCCCCCTGTGCAGAGTGGGCAAGCCGCCAGGGTGAAGGAACGCCTTGACAGCTCCGGCAGGTTTCCTGGCCTAGGGAAAACCTTCTGCCGGGATGCCACCGATAGGCATGTCGGCGGCCATCTCTTGCTGCCTAGGTTGGATGACAACTGGCGGCAACCTCAATTACCGAATTCGATTCAGGACAAGGTACCTTATGGCCATTGAAACTCAAACCCTAGGCTATGCCCGCATGGGCAAGCGCCGCGAGCTGAAGAAAGCCCTGGAGGCCTTTTGGGGCGGCACCCTGGAGGCGGAAGCCTTGTTGGCGACGCTGCAGGATCTGGAGAGTCAGGCCTGGCGAACCCAGCGACAGGCCAACCTCGACCACATTGCCGTAGGAGATCAAACCCTCTACGACCACGTTTTGGACTGGGCCACCTGGCTGGGGCTGATTCCCTCCCGGTTTCAGAGCTTATCAGGCCTGGAGCGCTACTTTGCCATGGCGCGGGGGCAGGAGGGGCTGCCGGCCTTGGAAATGACCAAGTGGTTTGACACCAACTACCACTACTTGGTGCCGGAAATTGAGGCCGACGCGATCCCTCAGGCCCATTTCGACGACTTCCTGGCCACGGTGCGACGGGCGCAAGGGATCCTAGGAAACCGCACCAGCCCCGTCCTCCTCAGTCCGGTTACCCTTCTTGCTCTAAGCCAGCGCTCTGGCGAGTTGCGGGGGGATCTGGAGAAGCTGCTTCCTCTCTACAGAGAACTCTTGCAGGAGCTGCAGCGCCTGGGGATCCGGGAAGTGCAAGTCCATGAGCCCATCTTGGTGACCAGCGAAGGCAAAAGTCTTCAGGAAGCGGTGGAGCAGACCTACCGCTGGCTTGCAAGCGTGGGGATCCCTCTCCACCTGGTTACCTACTTTGACGACTTGGGGGAGACTTACCCCTGGGCGGTGGAGCTTCCGGTAGCTGGCCTCAGCCTCGACTTCACCCGCGGCCACAACCTGGAACTGGTCAGAGCCCACGGCTTCCCCGCCGACAAGATCCTGGGGGCGGGGGTAGTGGACGGGCGCAACGTCTGGCAGATCCAGCCCAAAGCCGTTCTGGCCACTCTGCAAGAGCTGCAAGCCCTAGCCCCCAACCTGCGGGTGCAGCCTTCTTGCTCGCTCCAATTTGTGCCCCACGACGCTGCTCTGGAAACCCACCTGCCAGAGCCTTTGCGCAATGTTCTCAGCTTTGCCGAGCAGAAGCTGGCCGAGGTGGTTCTGCTGGCCCGCACCCTCAACGGCGAAGACACCGCCGCCCAGCAGCAGGAGCTGGAGCAGCAGTGGCAGGCCTTCCAGGACTTCAATCCCCCCAACTCTACAGTGCGCCAGGCCTTGGCCAACCTGACGGCGCAGGACTTCCAGCGCTCCCTTCCCTACGAGCAGCGTATAGGCCGGCAGGTCAAGCTGCCACCGCTGCCGACCACCACCATCGGCTCTTTTCCCCAAACCCCCGAAGTCCGGCAGTGGCGGGTCAAGTACAAAAAGGGCGAGATCTCCCAGGCCGAATACGAAGCTGCCATCGACGCCGAAATTGCCAAGTGCATCCGCATCCAAGAAGAAATTGGCCTGGATGTGCTGGTGCATGGTGAGTTCGAGCGCACCGACATGGTGGAATACTTCGCCCAACAACTGCAGGGCTTTGCCTTTACCGAGCACGGCTGGGTGCAGAGCTATGGCAGCCGCTGCGTGCGTCCCCCCATTCTCTACGGCGACGTGTCTCGCCCTCGCCCCATGACGGTGCGGGAGTTCAAGGTGGCCCAATCTCTGACTCAAAAGCCGGTCAAGGGGATGCTGACAGGGCCGGTAACCATGCTCAACTGGTCCTTCCCCCGCGTTGACGTTTCCCGTCGCGAGCAGGCCCTGCAAATTGCCCTGGCCCTGCGGGCAGAGGTGGCCGACTTGGAAGCTGCCGGAGCCGCGATGGTGCAGGTGGACGAGCCAGCGCTGCGAGAGGGGCTGCCCTTGAAAAAAGAGCGCTGGCCAGAATACTTAAGTTGGGCGGTGGAGGCCTTCCGCCTGACTACCGCTGGCGCCAAGCCCGAAACCCAGATCCACACCCACATGTGCTACTCGGAGTTCGGGGACATCATCGAGCACATCGAGCGTCTGGATGCCGACGTCCTCTCCATCGAAAACAGCCGCAGCAGCAACAAAACCTTGCTGCAGATTGCCCAAGCCGGCTATCGCCACCAGGTAGGCAACGGCGTTTACGACGTTCACAGCCCGGCGGTGCCCGACACCGAGCAGATTCTCCGGCAACTGCGCCTGGGAGTGGCCCACTTGCCGCTAGAGCAAACCTGGGTCAACCCCGACTGCGGCCTAAAAACCCGCCGCTGGGAGGAAGTGATCCCTGCCCTGAAAAACATGGTGGCAGCCACTCAGCGTCTAAGGGAGGAGCTCCAGGCCACCTAGCCCCCGGCAAGGTTGCTCAGGCCAGCGTCTCCTCCGCGGGCAACCGTGCGGCTACGACACTCCTAGGCCGCCTTGCGGCTGGCAAATAGGGCAAGATGAGAGTGGGGCTTTGCTCCGCTGGATCAACGGAGGCCAGAAGGGATCCCCGCTGTGTCTGTTGCCACCGCAGCAACAATCATCAATTGCCATCTCTAGCCATCTCAAGGTAGTTCTAATGAATCCAACACTCTGGGTTTTTTGGGGCCTAGTCCTGCTCCTAGCTATAGGATTGGGAGCCTACCTGTTGACCGCCCGCAAGTACCGCTCTCCTGAATCGGTAGCCCGCGCCTACGACGAATGGACGCGAGACGGGATCCTGGAGTTCTACTGGGGCGAGCATATTCACCTGGGCCACTACGGATCCCCGCCGCGGCGGAAGAACTTCATCCAGGCCAAGCACGACTTTGTCCACGAGATGGTGCGCTGGGGCGGGCTGGATCGGCTGCCGCCGGGGACGACGGTGTTGGATGTGGGCTGCGGCATTGGCGGTAGTTGTCGCATCTTGGCCCGCGACTATGGCTTTGTGGTGACCGGCATCACCATCAGCCCGCAGCAGGTGCAGCGGGCCCAGGAGCTCACCCCCCCCGATCTGCCCGTCCGGTTTCAGGTGGCCGACGCCCTCAACCTGCCCTTCCCCGACGCCAGCTTTGATGTGGTCTGGTCCATCGAGGCGGGGCCCCACATGCCGGACAAGGCTCGCTACGCCAGCGAGATGCTGCGGGTGCTCAAGCCAGGCGGCATCTTGGTGGTGGCGGACTGGAACCAGCGCGACGACCGTCAAAAGCCCCTCAACTTCTGGGAGCGGCTGGTGATGCGGCAGTTGTTGGATCAGTGGTCGCACCCCGCCTTTTCCAGCATCGAGGGGTTTGCCGAACAGTTGCAAGCCACGGGCCTGGTGGAAGGACAGGTGCAAACTGCCGACTGGACGCAAGAAACTCTTCCTTCTTGGCTGGATTCCATCTGGCAGGGGGTTGTCCGTCCCGAAGGGTTGCTGAAGTTTGGCTTGGTGGGCTTGATCAAGTCGCTGCGGGAGGTGCCCACTTTCTTGCTCATGCGCCTGGCCTTCGGCACTGGCCTCTGCCGCTTTGGCATGTTCCGAGCGGTGCGGGCCGCCACGCCGGCAAACTCCGCCCGCCCAGAAGTAGTTGCCCACAGCACTCAGCACTAGAAATGACAACCCTTGCTCCCACTCCGACTACCTTGGCAGCCGTTTACGACGTGATCATCGTCGGCGGCGGCATTGCGGGCTTGACCCTAGCTTGTGCCCTGCAGGGATCCGGCCTGCGCTTGGCCCTCATTGAGGCCCAGTCGGCTGAGGCAGTCAGGCAGCGCCCCTTGGCCTATGCCTTTTCGCCGTTGTCGATCCGCATCTTTCGGGCCATCGGGGTGTGGGAGGCGCTGGCTCCCCACATCACACCCTTTGCCCAGGTGATTCTGACCGACGCCGACGCTCCCCAGCGGGTGACGTTTAGGCCGGAGGATGTGGGGGAAACGGCAGTTTTCTACTGCGGCGAACATGCTCGGCTGCAGCAGGTGCTCCAGGAGCGGGTGGCTGCCGATCCCCAGATCACCTGCTACTACGAAGCCAGGGTGGAGAGCGTAACCTACGGGGAGGCTGCGGCTGAGGTAGAGCTGGAAACGACCCAAGGCCGCCGCCGGCTGGCCGCCTCCCTGGTGGTAGCCGCCGATGGCCTGCGCTCCCAAGTGCGCCAGCGGGCAGGGATCCCGAGCGACGGCTGGGACTACTGGCAGTCGTGTATCACCGCCCTGGTGGCCCCTGCCCAAGACCACCAAAACGTCGCCTACGAGCGCTTTTGGCCTGCCGGCCCCTTCGCCATCCTGCCCCTGCCCGGCAACCGCTGCCAGGTGGTCTGGATCCTGCCCCACGAGCAGGCCAAGGCCACGCTGGCCCTTTCCCAGGCCGACTTCTTGGCCGAGATGCAGCGCTACTACGGCGACCAGGGCGGCTACCTTACCTTGCTGAACCCGCCCCAAGTCTTCCCGGCCCGCCTGCGCCAGAGCCGCCGCTACTATCAGCACCGCCTGGCTTTGGTGGGGGACGCCGCTCACCACTGTCATCCCGTAGCTGGCCAAGGGCTGAACCTCGGCATCCGCGATGCCGCTGCCTTGGCCCAAGTGTTGCTGGACGCCTGGAGACGACAGGAGGATTTGGGAGAGGTCCAAGTCCTGCGGCGCTACGGTCGCCGTCGCCGCTGGGAAAACTGGGTGGTGTTGCTCTTTACGGATCTCCTCACCCGCACTTTCTCCAACTCCTACTGGCCCCTGGTGGTCTTGCGGCGCTTGGTTTTGATAGGGATGATACGCTTTCCGCCGCTGCGGCGCTTTTTGCTGCGCCTGATGACCGGGCTGTGGGGCAGCCCTCCCTACAGCCCCAGTTCCTCCTTGGCCTTCTGAGCTGCCCAAAGCACCTCCGCATCGGCGGCCTCTGACCAATCGGGATCGGCGATCTCGGCGTAGAACCTCTGGTCGTAGGAGCGGGTTTGCACCACCACCGGCATGGGCACGGCATGGCCGAGAACCAGGGCCTGCTGTTTGGAATCCAGCTTGGCCAGCACCGTTTTCAAGTTCTGGCTGCCGGCTACACCCGTGAACACAGCCTCGATATCTTGGTCATCGTTGAGAAGGGCCGTGATGCGGGTGCCCAACTGCGACATCACCTCGCGGTCGAGACTGGAAGGGCGCTGATCCACCACCAGCAGCGTCACAAAGTACTTGCGCATCTCGCGGGCGATGGTGCCGAAAATGGTCTGCTTGGCCGCCCGCGGATCCAGAAAGCGGTGCGCTTCCTCGATGGTGATGCACAGTTGCCGGGGCCGGTCGAGGGGATTTTTGGACTGCAAGTACCGCTCCGTCTGCTGCACATAGGCCTGGTGAATGCGGCGGGTGATGACGTTGGCCGCCAACATGTAGGAGAGCAGGTTGGACTGGGATCCGAACTCGATGACCACGTGAATGCCGCGGCTGAGGGCCTCCAGGATCTCGCCGATGTAGTTGTGGGGCAGGCTGTTGCGGATGTACTTGAGGTCGTCGAGACGGGTGAGCTTGCGCTGCAGGGCCAGGATCGAGGCCTTGTTGCCCATTTTTTGCTCGCAAAACTCCTGAATCTCGGCGTTGGAAAGGCTCAAAAGACGGCTGATCCAGTCGCGGCCAAACTCGTTGCGCAGGATAATGGCGTTTTCCAGACTGGCCTCGGAGAGGTTGAGCTCCTCTGCCAACAGCGCCAGATCCTCCACCTCGATCTGGTTGTAGGCAATAAACAGCTCGCGGGCATCCCGCACCCCTCGCCGCCGCGTGGAATCGGGATCCAAGGTATAGATTTGCACCTGGCCGGGGAAGAGCTGCCGCAGCCCCTTGACGGTGGTGGCCTGCCTATCCTCGCTGGCCGCCTCCCAGCCATACTCAGAGTGCATATCAAAAACCAGGTTTACCGCCGCCCGTTTGCGGATGATGCCCGCCAGGATCAGGCGGGCCAAAAAGGATTTGCCGGTACCGGACTTGCCGAAGATGCCGTTGCTGCGCTCCACCCAGCGATCCAGATCCAGACAAATGGGCACCGCCATGTCCAAGGGTTGGCCGATGGCGAAGTTGCGCCGAGTGGGGTCGTCTTCCCAGCCGAAGACGGTGCGAAAGTCCAGCTCCCGCGCCTCGTACACCTGGGAAAAGTGGGCCGGCACCGTTTTCACCGGCAACAGCTCCATCGCCTCGGCAGCAGGAGGGGCTGAGCCGCAGTCGTCTGGCCGCTTGGGATCGATGAGGGGATACAGCCTCTCTGCTTCCGTCTGCCGCGGCACCAGCATCAGCATGGGCGTGAGGGCGATAACCCCGTAGGTGCCGGTACCCGCCAGCACCTCCTGCAGCAGGGTCTCTTCCGGGCGGGGGGGATTGACCAAGATCTGCGGGTTGCTGGTTGCTAAGGTAACGTCGGTGAGCAGGCCGAAGAAGCGGTGGCGCTCCCCCTGGATCACCACAAACTTGCCCACCCGCAGGTCTTCTACCGAGACACCGGGGTTGAGGCGAGCTTCCAAGCCCCGACTCAGGGATCCCTGGATGACGGTGGCTAGCGGTTGGGGAGCGGTCATGGCGGTGAGACTAGTTGCCCGCCTGAGCGCGGGCGCTGCTGCGGGGGGCCCCATCTTGGACGATCCAAGTGCGGACGATCTCCACCTCCTCCGGCGTCCAAAAGCCCAGACGAGAGAGGGGCAGCCCGCGGGCCTGGAGGTAGGCGATCTCCGGGGATCCGCCGCGGGCCTGAGGGCGGTTGGGGTTGTTGGCGTTGAGGATGGTGGCGTGGCGGCGCGTCCAGCGGGGATCGATCAACTCGCTGTTGGGATCCCCTGGCTTGACGTAGGCCAGAACCGCCTCGTAGCTGTCCAGCAACTGGGTGCGCTGTCGCCCTGCCGGCTGGTGGCAGCCGACACAACTGGCCTCCAGCAACGGCTTGATGTCCCGCTCGTAGGTAAACTGCGGCTCGGTGCGAAAGCGCAGTTGGATGGTCTGCTCCAGCGGCAGCCCCTCCTGCGGCGCGATCGTGAGGGTGTAGTCGGTGCTAAAGCGCAAGGGATCCCGAGGTTTAAGCAACAACTCGTCTCCCTGCACGTCGAAAATGACCGCTGCCGGCGGCTCCAACTGAACCGCCAGCCGTTGTAGATTGGGATCCAGCGGCCGATCGAATTGCAGCCGTAGAACCCCGTCCACAAAAACATCCTGCTGCTCGGGGGCTGGCTGAGAGGAGACCCACTGCAGCGGCGCATTCGATTGCGACTCAACCTGCAGATGAGGCTGAACGGCCCAGAACACCACTGCCAACACCACCAGCCCCACCCAAATTCGCCAGCGTCGCCACCGACGGGCCAGGTTCTGTGCAGTTGGAGTGTACATTGCCGCCGCCCTCATGAACTTTAACTTTTGTCAGAATAACGAAGCCCTCTGCGCTTCAGCCATCAATTGATACCTATTGATACAGATGATACAGACAGATAGGGATCCTCAACGAATACGAGGATCCCTTGTCCGCCTAAAAACAGGGTGACGATGGAGGGAAAGAAGCATCTCGCTCTTCCCTAACCATCGAGGGCTTTACCCAAGCTGAAACGCTGTTATCAGCAGAGAGAACCTCGACAAGGCAGGCGACAGGAAATCAGTCGATGCGCTCTAGCTTGATGTTGTGGTGGCCCAACTTGATCTCGAACTGATCCCCCGGCTTGAGGCCCATCTTCTTGGTGTAGGCAGCTCCGATGAGGAGGTTGCCATTCTTGTGAACCGAAACCCGGTAAGTCGGAGCCCGACCGCGGGAACCGTTCTCATCACTAGCATCGAGATCCACACCGACTGCCTTCAGCAAGGCATTGTTGAACTGCATCAGATTCACTCGCTCCTGACCATTCTTGGTATAGGTGACGTAGCCACAGGCGCGAGCTTTTTCCTTGCGATCCGCATTTCCCATCGAAGTTACCTTGTCGAGGAGCTCTTGGCCAGTGAGTGGTTTTGGTTTACCGGTCGTAGTCATATCAAGATGGCTCAAGGACAACAGTTAGTGTAGCCAAAAACAAATAGCGATTGCAATAAGTTGCCTTCAACTCTTTCTTATTAGAGGAGACAAGTTCGGCAAGCGGAATGGGATCTGAAGAGGCGAGTGCGCAAAACAGCAGTAGCGAATTCCCCCTGCGGGACAGAACCTGTAGAGTCGAGGTCGGACTTGCGAAAGAGGGGTTCTCCCCAGGCAAGCCCTAGGCTCGCAAGTGCTGTTCTCGGCGGGATCGGCGGCCTGAGCCCTAGCACTTTGGGCGAGGGATTCCTGTTGTGTTGCTGGCAAAGGCAGGGAAACTGGAAACAGGGCTGTTTGAGTATTCGCTGATATGGATCCCTTTTGGTCGGGGCGGCGTCTGCTGGTTGGGGTGAGCGGGGGAATTGCTGCCTACAAAACTGCGGTTTTGGTGTCTGCTCTGGCCCAGCAGGGGGCAGAGGTGAGGGTGGTTTTGACGCAAGCTGCACAACAGTTTATCTCCCCGCTGACGTTTGCCACTGTGTCCCGTCAGCCGGCTTTTACAGATGCCGAGTTCTGGCAAGCTGCGCGGGGACGGCCGCTGCACATCGAGCTGGGGGAATGGGCCGAGGCTCTCCTGATTGCGCCGCTTTCGGCCAACACCTTGGGCAAGCTGGCCCAGGGGCTGGCGGACAATTTGCTCACCAACGTGGTTTTGGCCTCCCACTGTCCGGTGGCCTTGGCGCCGGCCATGAATACCCACATGTGGAAGGCTGAAGCAGTGGCCGAGAATTGGCAGCGGCTGCAACGGGATCCCCGCTTCTGGGCCTTGCCCACGGCCAGGGGCCGCCTGGCCTGCGATGCGGTGGGGGAAGGGCGCCTGCTGGAGCCAGAGGCGCTGCAGGAGTATGTGCGGGCTCTGCTCTGGACAGGGGGGCAAAAAGACTGGCAAGGGAAGCGGGTGTTGGTGACGGCAGGAGGCACCCGCGAGCCCATCGACGCGGTGCGCTTTATCGGCAACCCGGCCAGTGGGCGGATGGGGGTGGCGCTGGCGGTGGCCGCCGCCTGTCGGGGGGCCGAAGTCACGCTGGTGCATGGGCCGCTGGGGATCCCCTTTGATCCAGCACCCTTCGCCATTCGGGCCATCCCGGTGGAGACAGCAGCCCAACTGGAGCAGGTTTTGCGGGCGGAGTTTCCCCAGGTGGACGTGCTCTGGATGGCAGCGGCAGTGGGGGATGTGCGGCCCACGCAGACCTATGCGGGCAAGCTGGCCAAGGCCGAGCTGCCCCTGCTGCTGCCCTTGGAGCCTGTCCCCGATTTGGTGGCAGCCCTAGCCCGTCACCGACGTCCCGGCCAGCTTCTTATCGGCTTTGCTGCCCAGAGCGGGGATCCTCTCCCCCCGGCCAAGGAGAAGCTGCAGCAGAAAGGGCTGGACGCCATTGTGGCCAACCCCATCGACCAGCCGGAGAGCGGCTTTGGCAGCAGCCACAACCAAGGCTACTGGATCCCGCGGCAGGGCAACCCGGAACTGCTCCCGTTGGCCACCAAATCGACCCTGGCTCACCGGCTGCTGGATCTGGCCCTGCGCCTAGGCTGACTTGGATAGCCGGCCAAAATCAGGTACCTTTGAGGCTAAGCGCAGAGGGATCCGATGGCGATCATTGTCTTGAGAGCCTGGTATTTGGATTCGGTGTTGTCTGCCTCCCAAGTGCAACAGCGAGCCCCTGACTTGCGCCTAAGCCGTACCGGCCTCCTGAAAACGGCGATGCGAGCCGATTTCCTCGACGATGTGGAGCAGGTGAAGGCCTCTGTCTGGTGGCAGCGCTACTTGGAAGGGGAGCTGGTGGAGTTTTACATCGAGGGCAGCGGCGCCTACAGCATCTCCAACCTCGATTTAATCAGCCGCGAGATCTACTTCAATAAGCGGGCTGCCCTAAGCATCACGGAGCCGGCCATCTACTTCTGTGGCCAATCAGATTACCCCGACTCCAGCGCCACGCTGCACCAGGCGTTGCAGACGGTGGTGGAGGCCATTAACCGCCATCATCAGCCGGTTCTTCCGCTACAACTGCAGGGATCCCCAGAGACACCCCTCATCGACGCAGCGCTGATTCGCAAGCTCAAGCAGGCGTTGCTGGTGGTGGCCGATGTCACCCCTGTGCAGGTCAATGGCCGGGGGCGGCCTCTGCCCAGCCCACAGGTCTGTCTGGAGCTGGGCTATGCCCTGCAATCGAAGCGCCCCGAGCAACTGCTGCTGGTGCAACTGCCCCGCCACGGCATCGAGGGATCCTTTCCCTTTGAGGTGGAAGGCAGCAGCTTTTTGAAAATCGGCGATCCGCAGCACCTGGTGGATCAACTGGGAGCCGAGCTCCTCCGCCTGCTGCAGCGCCATCGAGTCATCTCCCTCTAATGGCAGTACCTACTCAAGCCTCCCTGGCAGCAGCTAGACTGCTTTGGAAGGCCGCTGCTGCCGCCGCCACACTTCTGAAACTATCTATCAGCCTCTATTCCCCGGAACTATGACTCTGGCCGATGCAAATTCTCTGGTTTCCTCAGTTCGCCCTGCAGCAGGCTGGCAGAGAGCGCTGAACGGCTTGATGTTCCTGCTGCTGCTGGGGGTTCCCCTCTCGTGGACAGGCCACTTGCAGGGCTGGGATCCCAATCTGGTCTTCCTTTGTGCGGCCTTGGCGGTGGTGGCCTTGGCGAAGTTTATGGGTCAAGCCACCGAGGAGATCGCTGCCTTGACCGGGCCGACGATCGGGGGACTGATCAACGCCACCTTTGGCAACGCCACCGAGCTAATCATTGGCCTGGTGGCGCTGCAGGCGGGACTGGTGGAGGTGGTGAAAGCCTCCATCACCGGCTCGATCATCAGCAACCTGCTGCTGGTGGCCGGGCTGGCCATGTTTTTGGGCGGCATTAAGTTTCGCGAGCAGAGCTTTCGGCCCGAAGTGGCGCGTATGAACGCCTCGGTAATGAACCTGGCGGTGGTGGCCCTGATCTTGCCCAGCGTGGTCACCTATGCCGACGCCAACTTGGGCGCGCTCTCCATCCAAGAGCTCTCTACAGCGGTGGCTTTGGTGCTGATCGGGGTTTATGGCCTTACCTTGCTGTTTTCCCTCAAAACCCACAGCTACCTTTACACCATTCACGAGGCAGAGGCGGCAGAACATGAAGCCGCTGCCCGTCTCGCCCCCAATCCGGTTTTGCAGGCAGAGGGATCCATTCCCCAAGTGTTGACGGCCCCGCCCGAGCGGGCCGGTTTGGGGTTTTGGCTGTTGGCCCTCTTGGGGTTGACGGTGTTGGTGGCGCTGGAGTCGGAACTGTTGGTGAGCACCCTGGAGCATACTCTGGAGCACTTGCACATTACCTCGCTGTTCATGGGGGTGATTTTGCTGCCGATCATCGGCAATGCGGCCGAACATGCGACGGCAATCACGGTGGCCATGAAAGACAAGATGGATCTCTCCTTCTCAGTATCTCTGGGCTCGACGATGCAAATTGCCCTGTTCGTGGCGCCTCTGTTGGTGCTGGCCGGGAACGTGCTGGGCCAGCCGATGAACTTTAACTTCGGCACAGTGGAGCTGGTGGCCATTGCCGTCTCGGTGTTGCTGGTCAACTCCGTCAGCAGCGACGGTCGCTCCAACTGGCTGGAGGGGCTGTTGCTCTTGGCCACCTATGCCATTCTCGGCATTGCTTTTTTCTTTTTGGAGTGAGGTTGTTCAAGTACTCCACACCGCGGACGCAAACGATTCATGTTGCGCCAGCTGCGACCGGTAGATAAGTCGGGGAAAATGGGATCCCTGCTGTGGCCGCTCCTTTTCGGCGCGTCCCTCGCCCTATCTCCGGCCATCGAGCCTGCCTGGGGGCAGGAAACTTCTCAAAACCACGGCACCGCCTCCAACGTGCCTTTGCTCAGCCGCTTGGATGCTCTGGAAGAGCTGCGGCAAGCGCTCAGCCTGCCCACCGCTTCCATCCAAACGGAGGCCGTGACACTGGATGGGCGGCGGCTGTTCTTGGTCGCCGCGCCACAGGGGGATCCCGGCAGCCTGCCGCCGGTGTCGCAGCGGGCCCGCTCCATTCCCAACAGCGCCATTCGGGTGGTGGAGAACCTCTCCAACGGCTGGTCGCGGGTGGATCTGGGGATCGTGATCGCCTACGAAAACGACCTGGAACAGGCCATCCGCATTACCGAGCAGGTGGCTCTACAGATGTATCGGGAGCCGGCCTGGCGGGACAAGATCCGCGAGCCCCCCGAGATGCACGGCGTCGATGACCTGGGGGAGCGGGGGATTACATTGCGCATCTGGATCAAGGTGCAACCGCTGCAGCAGTGGCGGGTGACGCGGGAATACCGCCGTCGCCTCAAGCATGCCTTCGACCAAGCCGGGATCCAGATCCCGTTTCCGCAACAAGCCCTCTGGTTCCGCAGCCCACTGGAGATGCGCATCCAGGGCCTCAGCCCGGAAGAAACCCACCGCCTTTTGCACCCAATGGAGTCACGGCTGAGCAACCCCGATCCCATTTCTGAGGAGCGAGCCGGCCAACTTCCTCCCTAGCTGGCCATCGCAGCTCCAAGGGGGCCAGGCGGCTACTCGTCGCCGATGATTTCCGGCTCGGTCAGCTCATCGGACATTTCGATGATGGCGCGGCGAATGGGCTTCATCCAGCCCTCTTCCACATCGTTGGGGTCATCGTAGCGGCGACGCTTGGCCCGATTGGCCACCTGCACTGTGATGCGATAGCGGTTTTTGGAAGCGTTAATTAACGCCTCTACCCGACGCATCAGCTCGTCGTTGTCGATGCCCAAGTGAGGGTTACGCAAGGTCATGGTCGGCGTCTTGTTACCAGGTAGCCTTTTATCTTAGCAAACCTCTCGCAGCTCATAAGGGCGTCAGCCCGGCCCAGGGCGAGGGATCCCCGATCAAAACCAACGCCCCGCCGACTTGCGCACTGCAATCAAGCTGCTGCTGGTGCCCAGAAAAACCCCCATCCCCAGCAACAGCAGCGGCAGAAACCAAAACTCCGCCTGGCCGGGATCGGCCTGCATCACCTTGAGGAAGGGCAGCGCAATCAACTGCTCCAGCGCCTCCTGCAGTAACTGTTGGGATCCCAGAACCAAGCCCCAAGCCCCCAGCGCACTGACTACCCCGAACAGGCAGCCCTGCAAAATAAAGGGCAAGTAAATCCAGGTCGCCGTCGCACCCACCAGTTGCATCACCTCAATCTCCCGCCGCCGCGCCATGACAACCAGGCGAATGGTGGTAGTGATCACCGCCACTGCCGTCAGGGCCAACACCCCGGTGATGCTCAGGGATCCCAGACGTAGCACCTCCTGGATTTGGGCCAGTTGCTCCACAATGCGGTCGCCGTAGTACACCTCGTCTACCCCCTCCAGTTGGCGGATCTGCTCGGCCACTTGACCTAGGATCTCGGCAGAATCGGCCTTGACTCGCAGGGCATCCACCAAAGGGTTATCCCCCAACTGGGTCTCCAGGGCCGCCTCATCCTGGATCCCCATCTCCAGCAAAAGGTCGCGCCAAGCTTGCTCTTTGGTGATCACCCTCACCTCCGCCACATGAGGCAGTTGGGCCACTTGGGGCTGCAAATCCACCCCCCGGCGTTCCGGCTCCAGATAGACGGAGATCTCCAGTTGCCCCCCCAGCGACTGGACCGTTGCATCCACCCCCCGAGACAGCTCCACGCCGATCCCGACCAAAAACAGCAACACCAACAGGGTGCTGATCGCAGCCCAGTTCAGCCAGCCCCCCCGCCGCAACCCCAAAAAAGTCTCCTGTAGGAGATAGCGGATTTTATTGAGAAATCGGGAGAGAGAGTGCATGCTGCCTACCGTCCAAGAGTTTGCCCGCTCTAAGCTTTAGCGTCGCAGTTGTGGAGAGGAAGATGGGGCTGCGCCGCTCTGGCGGGAGCCCCTCAGCGCATATCGTACAGATGTCCTCCCTCCAGGCGCACCACCCGGTGACCCGCCCGCTCCACCAGATAGGGGTCGTGGCTAGTCATGAGGATCGTCACGCCAAAAGAATTGAGCCGCTCCAGGATTTGGAGCACCAATAGGGAGTTTTCCCGATCCAGATTTCCCGTCGGCTCGTCGGCCAGCAACAAGACGGGCATGTTGACAATGGCGCGGGCCAAGCTGAGGCGCTGTTGCTCCCCTCCCGAAAGCTCGTCCGGGAAGCAATCCCGCTTCTCGGTCAGCCCCACCATCTTCAAAGTCGGCCCCAGGCGGCGGCGAATCTCTGCTGGGGAAAGTCCCTGGGCGCGCAGCACAAAGGCCACATTTTCCGCCAGGGTGCGATTGGCCAAGAGGCGATAGTCTTGAAAAACCACCCCCAAGCGCCGCCGCAACATTGCTAGGGGGCGGGGCGGGATGCGGTAGGGCCGCCGCCGACCTTCCGAAGAAAACAGACACACCCCATCCACTATCACCGTGCCCTCGGTGGCCTGTTCGGCCCCGTAGAGCAGCCGTAGCAGGGTGGACTTGCCCGCCCCCGACACCCCGGTTACGAACACAAACTCGCCGCGGCGCACCTCCAAGTTCACATCTCGGAAAACCCAGTTGCCGTTGGGAAAGACCTTGCTCACCCCCCGCAGCGACACCATGCTCTCAGCGCTACCTAGGGCTGGCAGGGATCCGGTCTGGGGCTTGCGGTAGAGGCCCAAGGTGGTTTCTGGGTCGGTTGGGACGAGGAGGGAGGGGTTTGGGGCTGTACCAGCCCAAGGGTGAAGGCGGGGAGCGTAGCCGATGTGCTGACCAAGCATCGTGGTAAAGCGCCTAGAGAGAAGGGAACGAGTGGAGCTGCCAGGCTAGGAGCGCGAGGGAGAAGAGCGATCCCACAGCACCCGCCAGGCAAACCTGGGCAAAGCCAACATGCGTCGCCAGCGCCAAGGTTCCTGATAGAGACGATACAACCATTCCAGGTGATGGTCACGCCACCAGCGGGGGGCTCGCCGTTTTTGGCCGGCCCAAATGTCGAAGCTGCCGCCTACTCCCATCCAGATGGCTTGGGGCAAAAGAGCTCGCCAGCGAGCAATCCACAGCTCTTGGCGCGGGGATCCCAGCCCTACCCACACCAGTTGCGGCTGAAAAGCCTGGAGAGCTAGCAGCAGGTTTTCCTCCTCGGCGGGGGAGAAGTAGCCGTGGTGGCCCCAGATGGCCAAGGAAGAAAAGCGGGCTTGCCAATGCTGAATCGCGGCCCGGTTGACCTCCGGCTTCCCCCCCACCAAAGCCAGGCGCCACCCCCGCGCAGCTGCCGTCGAGATTAGGGCTTCGGCCAGCTCGATCCCTGGCACCCGCTGGACGCGGATCCCCTGCCGCCGCAACGCCCACACTACCCCAATGCCGTCTGGGATCACCAGCTCAGCCTCCTGCAGCACTTGGGCAAAGGCCGGATCCCGCTGCGCCTGCATGATCATCTCCGGATTGCAGGTGACTACCTGAGCACCCAGGCCCTGGCTGATGCGGGCTTCAATCCAGGCGGTATAGCTCTGCAGATGGGTTTCCGGCAGGGTAAGGTGCAGGTTGACGCCCAAAAGGGAGTAGGTTACCAACGACATTGCCACGGGCCTAGGGAGAGAACTTGCTTCCCAATCCAGATTGTGCCAACAAAAAAGAGCGCTATCCTTCGGGGTGAGATAGGGATTCCATGCTCTCTGAACAGCCTTCTACAAGCGTCTTGGCCCCCCGCGAGGGGCGCTGGCTCTGGCAGGGCCAGTCCATCCGCTACCAACAGGCGGGATCCGCCGGCCCGGCGGTGGTGCTTATCCACGGTTTTGGGGCCAGCAGCGACCACTGGCGGAAAAATTTGCCGGAGCTGGGGCGGCACTGCCGCGTGTACGCCCTTGACCTCCTGGGATTTGGGGGATCCGCCAAGCCCTTGCCGGGATCCCCTTTCCCCTACACCTTTGAAACCTGGGGCGCCCAGGTGGCCGATTTTGGGCGGGAGGTGGTGGGGGAGCCAGCTTATCTGGTGGGCAACTCCATTGGTTGCATTGTGGCCTTGCAGGCGGCTGTTTTCGAGCCAGGCCAGGCCTTGGGGGTGGCGATGTTGGATCCCTCACTGCGGCTGTTGCACGAGCGCAAGCGTCGCCAGATCTCCTGGCTGCGCCGCCGAACCACCCCCCTCATCCAGTCCTTGCTGGGGTGGCCCCCCTTCGGCCGGTTTTTCTTTGCCCAGATAGCCCAGCCCTGGGCCATTCGCAACATCCTCCTCCAAGCGTATGGGCGCAAGGAAGCGGTTACGGAAGACCTGGTGCAGCTTTTGCTGCGACCGGCCCTCGATCCGGGAGCGGCAGAGGTGTTCTTGGCCTTTGTGCGCTACTCCCAGGGGCCCTTGGCCGAGGATCTCCTGCCCCAGGTCACCTGCCCCGTCCTCATCCTCTGGGGAGAGGTGGATCCCTGGGAGCCCATTGCTTTGGGGCGGGCCTTGGCCGAGTTCCCCTGCGTGGTGGGGTTCATCCCCCTGCCGGGAGTTGGCCACTGCCCCCAAGACGAGGCCCCGGAGCTGGTCAACCCGCTGCTGCTGGCTTGGATCCGGGATCCCACCCGAAAACCTGAGCTCGGGATCCCCTAGCAACTCCCGCGAGGAGGAAGGTCTGGGTTCTCCCGCCTAAGAGCGACCGAGGTGCTCCAGTTGATCCAGGTTGGGGCCGCTCAGCCGGAAGGCCTGGCCAAACCCCTGAATGAAGCTGCCGCCGGTGGGGGTGATCTGGCAGAAGTGGAAGTCCGCTAGGCCCAGGATCATCTCGGCAATCTCGTACTTGGCGCGATAAAGAGCCTCGAACCCCTGGGCTTGCGCTTCCTTGCGGCTGAGGAACTGGGCTTTTCCGCTCACCATCACCCGCGGCAAAGCGTGGTTGCTGCGGGGATCCCCCGGCGTGGGCGGCTCGTGGATGAGCAGGCTGGCTCGCGGATCCGACCGCAAAGCCTGGGTGTGGGAAGAAAGGTCGCTGATGACAATGGCAAAGCGCAAGGGATCCCACTGCACCACGAAGGGCACCAACGATACCGCCGGGGATCCGTGATCCAGCACCGCCAAGCTGGCCACCGGCTGGCCCTCCAGCAGCGCCTTCAACTTTTCCTGCGCCGACATCGCTTTTTCTCCCATTGCCCCTGCTATTATCCCCAAGCCCCCCTCGTTTGAGAAGGGTTGGATCCCTGGGATAATATCCATTGCCCGTTTGAGCAGCCCGCACCACCGGGAGCAACGTTTTTCGACATTTTTCAACCCTATCGACGTCGATACATCCCGATGTATTGTGACTATCTTGTTCAGATCCTCACGGCTCGCGTTTACGACGTCGCCCAAGAAACCCCCCTGGAGCCGGCTTTTAACCTCTCCCGCCGCCTGAACAACCAGGTCTGGCTCAAGCGGGAAGATCTGCAGCCGGTTTTCTCCTTTAAGCTGCGGGGGGCCTACAACAAGATGGCCCACCTGCCTCCGGAGCAACTGGCGCAAGGGGTGATCGCGGCCTCTGCGGGCAACCACGCCCAAGGGGTAGCCCTGGCAGCGCAGCGGCTGGGCACCCACGCGGTCATCGTGATGCCCGTCACCACCCCCCAGGTGAAGATAGACGCGGTGCGGGCGCGGGGGGCCCAGGTGGTCTTGCACGGCGACACCTTTGACGATGCCTATGCTCACGCGCGGCAACTGGAAGCCGAGAAAGGTTTGACCTTCATCCATCCGTTCGACGATCCCCTGGTGATCGCTGGCCAGGGCACCATCGGCATGGAGATCCTGCGCCAGTCTCAACAGCCCATCCACGCCATCTTCGTCGCCGTCGGCGGGGGCGGCCTGATCTCGGGCATCGCCGCCTACGTCAAGCGCCTGCGCCCGGAGATCAAAATCATTGGGGTAGAACCGCTGGACGCCGACGCCATGTACCGCTCCCTACGAGCTGGCCGAAGGGTGCGCCTCTCTCAGGTAGGCCTGTTTGCTGATGGGGTGGCGGTGCGAGAGGTGGGGGAAGAAACCTTCCGCCTCTGTCAGCAGTACGTGGACGAGATCCTCTTGGTGAGCACCGACGACACCTGTGCCGCCATCAAGGATGTCTTTGAAGATACCCGCTCTATTTTGGAGCCCGCCGGCGCCTTGGCCATTGCCGGCCTCAAAGCCTACGTCAGCCGCACCGGCATCCAGGGACAGACCCTGGTGGCGGTGGCCAGCGGGGCCAATATGAACTTCGACCGCCTGCGCTTTGTGGCCGAGCGAGCCGAGATCGGCGAACAGCGGGAGGCCATTTTCGCCGTCACCATCCCCGAAGAGCGGGGCAGCCTGCGTCGGTTCTGCGCCCACATCGGCCAGCGCAACCTCACCGAGTTCAACTACCGCATTGCCGATACCCACGAAGCTCACATCTTTGTCGGCCTACAGGTGCGGGATCGGGCCGATGCCCAGGCAGCGGCCCTGGATCTGGAGCGGGCTGGCTTTAAGACCTTGGATCTCACCGACGACGAGCTGGCCAAGCTGCATCTACGCCACATGGTGGGGGGGCGCTCCCCCCTGGCCGAGAACGAGCTGCTCTACCGCTTCGAGTTCCCGGAGCGGCCCGGGGCCCTGATGCAGTTCTTGTCTTGCATGAGCCCCAACTGGAACATCAGCCTCTTTCACTACCGCAACAACGGCGCCGACTACGGTCGCGTCCTCATCGGCATGCAAGTGCCCACCTCGGAAATGCCCGCCTGGCAGCGCTTTCTGGATACCCTGAACTATCGCTACTGGGACGAAAGCCACAATCCGGCCTACAAACTCTTCCTAGCCTAGTCAGTGTCGGCTTGTTGCGGGGGTGAACAAAGTTGTAAACAAAACTTTACAGTCCTATGTAGAGCGCGCTACGCTAGTAGAGAAAAAGCAAGGAGAATCCTATGAGCAGATATCGCTCCGTCGTAGTCGAAGAAGGTGGCCGCCTCAACAACTACGCCATCGAGCCGGAGATGTACGTGGACACCGTTCCGCGGGTGGGCTTCACCGACTATGCAGAGCGCTTGAACGGGCGTTTGGCGATGATCGGTTTTGTTGCCCTGATCCTGTTTGAAGCCTTGTCTGGCACTACTCTCATCGGCTGGCTGCAGTCCCTGGGGCAGTAGAAGAGGGGAAAGCAAGCCGTGGCTTGTGAAATCCGAGGCGGTCAACCTGGGAGTACAGGCGATCTTTGCCTGAACAAGCCCTTCCTTGGCTGACTTTGCACACAAAAGGATAGCTTGGTAGCCCCGCACTTGAGTGCGGGGCGGAAAAGCCCG
>NZ_JANSHP010000075.1:0-6624 GCF_047502605.1 Synechococcus sp. RC10A2 | reverse complement strand
TCGTCTCACCGCCTATCCTCCAGCCCGCCAAGCTGCGCTGTGGCGGGAGTACCCCGGAGGTTCTGATGGACAACCTCCTAAAGTCTCTGGGTCTTTGGGGGATCCTTAGAAAGCAGCTAGCGGATGGTTAACAGCTTGGTTTCGTCGGGAAAGGTGGCCTCTACTTGAATTTCCGGGATCCCTGGCATCACGTCCTCTCGGCTCAGCCACGTCAGACCTTCGCTCATCACCTGAGCAACGGTTTTCCCTTCCCGCGCCCCTCCAAGATAGCTGCGCTCAGGTAGGTCACCGCCTTGGGGTAATTGAGTTGGAGGCCCCACTGCCGCCGATCCCGAGCTAGCTGGACGGCCAGGTAGAGCAACCTCCTGGGGGGACAAGTACATGGAGCGACCTCGAAAGATACAAAACGATACAGAACAGGCAGCAGCAGGCTCACTTAGCCTAGAGTTGACTTAACACTTTAGTACCCCCTTTGGGCAAAAATAAGGATGCAGAGGCTACAGGGAGCTCCGCTTTTCTCGCCAAACCAAGAGCCTCCACCTCTTTCCACCTCTGCTGTTGCAATTTTCCGCGCCTGCAACCCAAGATGAAAGGGTAACAATAAAGTTAAAGAGAGAAGTAAAAGTTTATCTGATCCTCATTTAGCCCTAGCTTGGTTGACCTGAGATCCATTGGCTAATTCCCCTTAGCAGGTGTTGATTGGGTTCTTTTGAGCAGCCATGAAACTCGAACTGACTCCTAGACAACGGAAGATCCTGTGGGCAACGGTGCGCAGGTATATTGCCACGGCAGAACCTGTCGGCTCCAAAACCTTGGCCCAGTCCTACAACCTCGGAGTCAGCACGGCTACCATTCGCAACGACTTGGCCACGCTGGAGCAGGTTGGGTTGCTGTTCCAGCCCCACACCTCTGCCGGTCGGATCCCTTCTGACTTTGGCTATCGGGTCTATGTGAACGATCTGTTGAGCTCCGCCAACATGGATGGGATCCCGAACGATGCTCCCCAGCCGGAGCCCCATCCTGCGCTGCAGCAGTTGCTGGATCAGCTCAACCGTGAGCTGGGGGACGACCTCGATAGCTTCCTACAGAGGGTGGCACAGCTTTTGGCCCACTTGAGCGGTTGCATCGCCCTCATCACCCCTCCCCAGGGGCCGGTGGTAGCCGTTCACCACGTGCAGTTGTTGTCGGTGGGGCCGGGGCGGGTAATGGTGCTGGTGGTTACGGATTCCTATCAAACCCACTCGGCCTTGGTCAGCCCACCGGATTGGCCTGACGATCGGCGCGAGGATCTGGAAGATGAACTGCAGCTACTGAGCAACTTCCTCACCCTGAAATTGCGGGGCAAGACTTTTGCCGAGCTGCAGGATCTGAGCTGGTTGAAGCTGGATGAGGAGTTTCGCGCTTACAGCCATTGGCTGCAGCAACTGCTGCGCTCGGTAGTCCAACGCTACCTGCGGCCCTCTCTAGGACAGGTGTTCAGCGCGGGCATGACGGAGCTGATGCGGCAGCCGGAGTTTTCCCAGGCTCAGCGGATGCAGGCGGTGGCCCAGTTGCTCGAAGAGGGATCCGAGCAGCTGCAGGGGATGATCGGGCTCTATTCCACGCCAGGTTGCCTGTTCACGAGCGAAGCGGCTCTCTCGGCCCCGTCGGCCAGGGAGAAGGCATCCTCCAGCACCGCAGATCAGGATCCATCCCACAACGTTCCCGTGATCATCTACATTGGCAGCGAGAACCCGCTGGAATCGCTGCACCACTGCACGGTCATCGCCTCAGTTTATCGCCGCCGCTCGGCGCCGCTGGGGACGGTCACCTTGCTGGGGCCGACTCGCATGGCCTACGAGCGGAGCATTGCGGCTGTGCAGACGGTGGCCTCGCATCTCACTCGGGCCCTTGCCTGAGGGATCCCAGGTCTGGGTTGCCCCCGAGCAATAGCCAACTGTGGCCAGGCTTTCTCCTCTTCACTTGCGGGTTCAGTGTGCCATTCGCGAGCGGCAACTGCTTCGCCCCGGCCAGCGGCTGCTGGTAGCTTTTTCCGGCGGACAAGATTCTTTTTCCCTGCTCCAGATCTTGCGGGATTTGCAGCCGCGCTGGCGGTGGCAGATCTTTGTTTTGCACTGCGATCACCGTTGGTCAGCCGATGAGACGGCGTGTGCCCAGTTTTTGCAGGGATGGCTGCAACAGCAGGGCCTGCCCCACGCCGTTGAGACTGCCGATCCCATCCGCTGGGATGAGGCGGGGGCCAGGGCTTGGCGCTACCAGCAACTGGACAAATGGGCGCGCACCTGGAGCTGCGAGGCGGTGGCCACGGGGCACACGGCCAGCGACCGGGCGGAGACGTTTTTGTGGAACCTGCTGCGGGGCACGGGGGCTGCCGGCCTGGTCAGCCTAGATTGGCAACGGCGTTTGGACGAGCGGGATCCCACCTCCGCTTGGTTGGTGCGTCCCCTGCTGGGCCTTTCCCGCTGGGAAACGGAAGAGTTCTGCCGACAATACCAGTTGCCGGTCTGGCCGGATCGCAGCAACCAGGATTTGGCTCATGGCCGCAACCGCCTTCGCCTAGAGGTGATGCCCTATCTCAAGCAGCACTTTAACCCGCAACTGGAAGCGGCTTTGAATCGGGCGGCCACGCTGTTGCAGGCAGAGCATGAGCTGGTGGTGGCGCAAGCCGCCCAACTATGGTTGCAGGTGTACGAGCCGGCTTTGCCGGGGCTGCGACGGGATCCCTTGCGGGCTGCGCCCCTGGCTCTGCAGCGGCAGGTGATGTTCCAATTCTTGTCGCTGCTGCTGCCCCATCACCCGACTTTTGAGCAGGTGGAAGCCGGGATCCGGCTCCTGAAAGCAGGCCGCCGCAGCCGCAGCCCCGACTACCCAGGGGGTGGCTGGTTGGAGGTGAGGGGAGATTGCGTGGTCTGGGTTGCTGCTTCTCAGCCCGGCAGTTTTGTCCCCTAGGCCGGGATCGGCATGCCCACAAAAGCTCTTGGGCAAAGTTGTGGCTGCCCTATTTAGGTCCACTCCGGTCTTAACCAGAAGAAGCCGGCCAAGGGTGAACCCGGCCCGTTTGCGGCTGAAGGGCAACCTGGGGAGATGGGCACCCCTGGCAACCCAGAGCAAGGGGGAGTAGGTCAATCCGGCAACCGGCCAAACCTGACGCCGGGGTAGTAGTAGGCCAAGATTTGGCGGTAAGTCCAGCCCCGGCGGGCCAATTCTTGGGCGCCCCACTGGCTCATGCCGATGCCATGCCCGTACTTGGGATAGGGGCTAAAATCCGGCAGGCTTTTTAGGTAAGGGATCCCGCTCACCCCGACGGTTTGGCTGCCGGCGCTGGCGCTATACATGGCATTCACGAATTGCCCCCCATACACCATGACGATGCCGCGGGTGGCGTGTGTTGCTGCTAGGGCGGCTGCCGAGCGCTGCGACAGACCCCGATACACCTGGGAGCGGGTGTCGCTAAACACGTCAAACCAGCCGCGGGAATTGCGGTGGTGAAGAACATAGGTGCGGGCTGCCACCGCCTGGGCCTTGAGGGCCTCGGGCAGAAAGCGGGATCCCATCTCGGCTTCCACCACGCCGGCCACGTAGTCTTCCAGATCCACGTAATTGATGGCCAGCAAGCGGTTGTAGCCGGTCAGGAGCACTTTGCCAGAATACCAGCGGCCATCCACCGCCACCAGGCCACCCGCTTGCGGCTCGATGAACAACACCGGGCTGACCACCCCCTGCAGGCGCACCCCCTGAGGGCCGGGCTGGGCCAGAAACCCTTGCATGGGGGGCAACTCGGCCAGCACCTCTTGGCGGCTATTGGTCAGTTGGGCAGGGAGAGAAACCCCCACCACCAAAGGGGCGGTGGCATCGGCCAAGGCCACCCGCACCGTTACCCCCCAAGCGCTCTCGATCCATCCCCCTAAGGCGCCCACCAGCAGGGATCCCAGGAGGGCAAGCCAACCCCGTGCTCCCATCTGCCCAGAGTTCTTTTTTGTACAGCAACCCCAGCCTAGGATAGGGCAAATCGGACTTGGGGACAAAAATCAGGGTGCCTAGAGGGCAGGACGGGATCCCGTTGGCAGGGGAGGGGACGGCTGGGGCTGTTCCGAAGGGACAGGATCTGGCTGTCGAAACCGATCGGTTTCCAGGCCCAAGGCAAAGCGCAGGGAGGATCCCGGTCGCCCGTTGGAGAAGCAGAGAAAAGAGCCCAAGGAAGCCAACGCCAGAAGGGCGGCGTAGCCAAACATGGCCCGATACCCGAACCCCCCCGCCAGCGTGCCCAGGATCGGCCCCGCCAGCCCAATGCCCAAGTCAAAGCCACACATCACCAAGCTAAACAGGCGACCGCGCTCCGCCGGCTCAGAGCGATCCGCCACCAGGGCGGAGATCAGCGGGATCAAGGTGCCAAAACCCGACCCCACCACGATCCCGGCGGCGAGAAAAGCCGCAGCGCTGTCGGCAACCCTCAGGATCCCCATCGCCAGAGCATAGGTGGCCAGGCTGAGCGAGATGAACGGCCCCCGCCCGTAGCGGTCGGAAGCGCGACCAGCCAGCAGGCGCACGCCGAAGCTGGACAGGGCCACCGCCGTATAAAAAAGACCTGGATTCAGGGGAACTCCGGCCTCTTGGATCAACAGAGCCACAAACGTGGTCTGGGTGCCAAAGGCCAGGCCAACCAACAACATGACCCCGGCGAGAGAGCACACCTTCGGGCTGAGCACAAGGCCCCAAAACGCCCCATCCGAGGGCAGGGATCCCCAATCCCCACGGCGCTGCTCTCGAACCAATTGGGTACAGAAAAAGCCCACCAACCCCAGCAAAGCGGCGAAGAGAAACAGAGGGCCATAACCGGCCAGCTCCTGCAAAAAACCGCCCAAAGCAGGGCCGATGGCTACACCCATGGGATTGACCAAGCTCATGTAGCCCAAGATCTCGCCGCGTTTTTCTTCCGGGGCAAAATCCGCCACCAAAGTAACGTAGGCGGTGGCAAAAGCGGCGATGCTGATCCCATGAAAGGCCCGTACCAGCGCTATCCACGGGATCCAATCCCAAAGCCAGTACCCCAAAGGCGCCATCCCCGCCGCGCCCATGCCGATGAGCAACACAATGCGCCGACTGTGGCCATCCGCCAGCCGCCCCAGCCAAGGACGAAAAGCCAGCAGCCCAATCGAGAAGGCCCCCATCACCAAGCCCACCTCTTGGCTGGTGCCGCCCACATCCCGGACGTAGAGCGGCAGCGTGGGCAACAGCGCAGACAGACTGGCCCAAAAGAGCAGCCCGGCCACGAACAAAATGCCCAAGTTGCGCCGCTGTGCTGGCTGTAGCCGCCCAAATGCCCTCACGCCCACTCCTGATGAAACTCTTACAACCATGCCGAGGAGCAAAGCCGTCTCCACGGCATCCCCGAACAGAAGTATTACGAAATGTATATTTGGGTGGTGACTTTTTGGATCTTAACCTCTTGTCTGGAGCTGCGCAGGAGGGCAGACGTTAGCCTGGAAATGGCCTTTTTGTACGCTGGCCTATGGCGGAACGGTCGGATCCCTTGACTCGCGGTTTAGTTGCCCTGATTCGAGGCTACCAGGTGGCCATCTCCCCTCTGCTACCGCCTGCCTGCCGCTACTACCCCACCTGCTCCCAGTACACCCTGGAAGCCGTGCGGCGCTACGGTGCCATCCGAGGCGGTTGGCTGGGGATCCGCCGCCTCTGCCGCTGCCACCCTTGGCACCCGGGAGGCTACGACCCGGTGCCCGACTTGCCGGGATCCGCACCCGAGGAAAACGGTCGCCCCAGCCCAGATGGCCAACATTCTGGATCTGGGGGTTGAAGAGTTGCAGCTTTTAACCGCCGCTATCGGTAGCAGGCCACCGCCTCGATTTCCACCAAGGCATTCAAGGGCAGGCCAGCCACCTGCACGCAAGAGCGGGCCGGTGCCGGATCGGCGGCAAAAAACTCTCGATAAACCGCGTTCATGGCGGCAAAGTCTTTCATATCCGCCAAAAAAACGGTGGTCTTCACCACATTGGCCAAGCTTGTTCCCCCTGCTTCCAGCACGGCTTTCAGGTTCAGCAGCGCCTGCCGAGTTTGCGAGGCAACATCTTCCCCCGCCAGCTTGCCGGTTTTGGGATCCAGGCCCACCTGTCCGGCGGCGAATAGAAATGGCCCTGCAGCGGCAATGCCCTGGCTGTAAGGGCCGACAGGGGCAGGAGCAGCCTCGGTTCGCACCTCCTGCGGCCCTGCCTCAGCTCGAGTGGGGTGGTTAGGCTCAGAACTGACCGGCTTCCTCTGCTCCATGGGGATCGGCGGAACTCTGCAGCTAAGCTACCACAGGGGGATCCCGCAAAAAACAAGCCGGCAACGGCAAGATCAACTTGTCGACAAAAAGCAGTGCCTATGCCCTTGATCAAGTTGCAAACGCCTCTAAAGCCGGAACCTGCCGCTGTAGAGGCGCTGCTCAAGTCGCTCTCTGCTGCTCTGGCCAAACAGGTGGGCAAGCTGGAAGCCTACGTGATGACCGCCTTTGAAGGAGGGATCCCGATGACCTTTGCCGGCAGTGGGGATCCCTGCTGCTATGTGGAGATCAAGATTGACACTCCCACCGCCTAAAGGCGGGGGATTCTTACGCAGTCCACAAAAGAA
>NZ_JANSHP010000074.1:41303-52552 GCF_047502605.1 Synechococcus sp. RC10A2 | reverse complement strand
TTGCAGGCCTTTTTTTTTTAATTTTATGGTGTGTTTTGTCACTTTTCTGTGTAAATCGGGGGCGTTTTGGGGCCAGCAGGGCCGCTGGGGCAGGGGCAGCACTTTGCTATGGCTGCCGCTCTGCTTTACCCAGACCGTCTCTTCCCCGTCACCATCGGCGATGGGGGCCTGGGGGAGCCCTACGTGATGAGCTCCATGATCCACTTTCACACCGCCTTCCCGCAGCGCACCAACTTCCTGCCGGTGCTGGTCTGGAACGGCTACAGCCAAGAGCACCACAGCATGATCTCTACCTTCACCAACGCTCAGATGGCCGAGTACTGGCGGGGCAACGGCTTTGAGGAAGTGGTGCTGGTGGATGCCAAAGACTTCGACGATGCCCAACAGCCTGGCCCCTACGTGGATAGCACCCAATTTTCCCTGGAAGCCCGCTTGGCCTTTGTCCAAAGAGTGCTGGTAGAGATGGAACGGGCCATCCAGTGCGCTCTAGGCGGCCACCTGACGGTTTTCATCCTCAAGCAACTGAAGGGGGCAGGCGTGCACGCCAAGGGATCCAAATCCCACAACCTCTACGCCCACCACACCTTGGATCACCCCGACATCGTGGCCGCTCTGGAGGCACGGGCCCTGCACCCAGCCGCTTGGGCTCTGGTGCGCCAAAATTGTGAACGGGCTGCTGGCGGGCCGGCAGCCAAGGTGGTGGTAACCGAATTCGTCCGCCCTCTGCCGCCCTTGGGATCCCTCAACTTAACCGAGTTCTCCCTCGGCGATAAGCAGGTTTCCACCACTGCCATCGGCGCCCTGGTGCTACAGGTGGGGCAGAAAGACCCCGACTTTCTGGTGGCCAACGCTGACGGCAATGAGGCCTCTGGCCTTGCCAATGTCAACCAGGGCCTGAAAGTGATCCACCCCACGGCGGATCCCCTCTACAACCAACAGCCCCAAGGGCAGGTCTACGAACCCCTTAGCGAAGATGCTTGTGCCGGCCTGACGGCAGGCCTGGCGCTCTTTGGCGGGCGCTCCCTGTGGTGTTCTTACGAATCCTTTGCCGTCAACGGCCTGCCCATCTGGCAGACGGTGACCCAGGCGATGGCCGAGCTGCGCCGCCCCACCCCTTCCGCCATTGCTCTCTACACCGCCGGAGCCCTGGAACAAGGCCGCAACGGCTGGACCCACCAACGCCCGGAAATTGAAGCCTACCTGGCGGCCATGATGCGCAACGGCAACATCTTCCCCCTCTTTCCCCCCGACGCCAACTGCGCCCAAGCCGCCTACGAGTGGGCCTTGTCTACCTACAACAAAGGGATCCCGATCTTTGCCAGCAAAACCCCCCTGCCCATCCGCACCACCCTGGAACAGGCTCGCCAAGCAGTAGAGCAGGGCTGCACCGTGCTGCAGGAAGTGCCCGGATCCCGCACAGTGGTCTTTGCCGTGGTGGGGGATATGATCCTCCTGCCGGTGTTTGCCGCGGCTGAGCAGCTCCAAGCCCAGGGGATCGGCAGCAAAATTGTTTCCGTGGTCAACCCCCGCCGTCTCTATCGCCCCGGCGATATAGCCTGGTCTACCTGTGCCCAACCCGATGGGGAGTTCATGTCTGACCAGGAGTTTGCTGCCTGGTTTGCTGGCGAGGCCCTTATTGGCGTAACCGGCGGATCCAGCCTGATGTTGGAGCCCCTGTTGTTGCGCTACACCGGCCCGCGCGACCTTTTTGCCTGGAAACGTGGCGAAACCACCGCCACCCCTACTGAGCTCATGGACTACAACGGCCTGACAGCCCAGGCGCTGGCAGAGAGGGCAAAGCAATTGCTAGGCTAAGGGCGAGCTTTTAGCTTGGTTAGCATTGTCCACCTTATTTTTTCCTATGACTGCGGCTAGCTCTCTCCGAGAGAAGCTTGAGAGGATATCTCCCACCGAGAGTGTAGAGCGAGTTATTGTCCAACACTTTGCTGTTCCCCTCCTGCATGCGCTTGGCTTTCACGACTTGGAAATTAGATATGAATTCGAGACAGGTTGTGGCCAGGTCGACCTCGCCGCAAGAAAGAACGAAGATCCTGAAGATACTTTCTTTAACTCCCAAAGGAACCCCTACTTGCTTTTGGAGGCAAAATCCAGAGTAGTCAACCTCAAAGAAGGATCTTGCTATAGGGATGCAGTTTGTCAGATAGAAAGTTACTTGCTTGCCAAGAACTGCAAATCTGCAAAATGGGGAATTATCACCAATGCAAATAACATCCAGCTTTGGAGAAAGCACGGAAAAGTCGTTCACCCCGCTACAGCAAACCTTGATATCAGCTCAGATAACATTGAGAGCATAGTGCGTAACTTGCGAGACAAGATAGAAAACTATGAGCGCGCTCTGAGTGTATGCGTGTATAACAATAAAGGGGGCGTAGGCAAAACAACGACGGTCATTAACCTTGCGGCAACACTAGCAGCCAAGAGAAAAAAGGTCTTAGTTGTTGACTTTGATTCCCAAGGAGATCTGACAAGAAGCTTGGGAGTTACTCCTGGAAAAATTACACTGACGCAGTGCTTAAAGGATCCCAAAATAGATGTTCATTCCGTTGTCCAAACATACAGACTCAAGACAGTTAGACAAGGCAAACAGAGTATAGTTTCCATCTTTGACATCATCCCAAGAGACCCTGAACTGGAAACGTTAACTGATAGCCAGGCGGTAGCATATATCCAGAAGGGAACTCGGCGCCTTCGCGATCTCATTGCCCCTCTTCGCAATGAGTATGATTACATCCTAATCGACTGCCCAACTCAATGGCTTTACTTTAGCCAGAGTGGTGTTTTTGCTGCCGATGTTATTTTGATACCTACCCGCCCCGACGATCTGTCTTCCCTGAATAATGCTGCTAGAGTAATCACCCAGTTTATTCCAGAAACTGCTAGGTCACGACAGGATGGTGGCCCCAGGACTTTGCCTATCTTTTTCAATGGCGTCCCCTCAGGAAACGAAAACACTATTAAACGAGCAAATGATGAGATAGAAAAAATTGTCAGCCAAGAGAGAAGCATGAACCTACTTCCATATTTCTGGCCGCATTTTAAGAGAGGTAATGAAAACAAAAGCATTTTTGGGATACCTGACTATGTAGTGATATCCTCTGCAAGCTTTGATCGAAAGCCTGCCGTCTTTAATCACAAGAAAGTTTTAGAATACTACCAGAGTCTTGCCCGTGAGTACTTTATCGATGAGTGAGTTTTCAGATCTAGGTAGGTTGGTTAACTTACCCCTTGAGAGCATTACGCCCGCCGACGGGTTTTCTGCTCCCTCCTTCCTTGTTGCCGCAGCCGCAGATCAGCTAAGGGCGACAGGAGGACACAACTGGGTTCCTCTGCTGGTGGTCGAGTCTGGCGACTATCAGTACAGGGTTGTTGGTAACCATTTTGTCTATGCAGTTGCTCGAGAGGCAGGGCTGGAGAGGCTCTGGTGTATTGTTGTCGATCCCGACCCAGAGCAGGTTAAGCAGGCCCAAATCCTCACCAGAGAAATTGTCCCAAAGGTGAATCTGACAGAGGCCCCGAGAGAAACTATCTTGGCCGCGTTGAGATACCTGGCCGAGCAGCCCGGCACCCCCCTTAAGGGAGTTGATATAACCATTGCAGCCGCGCGAATTGCGGAGGCAGATAGGAGCTGGTGGCAGGACTTAACCCCCATAACCAAGCTGGGGTGCAAAATTACACGAGGCAAAAAGTTGGAGGCCCTGAAAGAAGTATTTTTTCTAGCTCCTACAGCGCCACCTCCTAGCCAGAAGAAGTCGTCTAAAAAATCCACAGCATCTGCCAGGGCCAAGAAAACAAGCGCAACTCGCTCTCGGAAAAAGAAAGAGGGCTAGAAGGGCGGCAGAGCAAGACCAGCTTTACTCTTCTCTTAGTACCGCTGTTCTCCTACCCAAAGGCCCACCAGCGCTGCTCGGCCCCAGGGATCCACCTTCACCTCTGCTCGCAGTGTTTCTGGGTTGCGGCGGATCTCTAGTTCCAGAACATCTCCCAGCGCTTCCGGAATGAAAAACTCTTCGATCCCAAACCTAAGCTGCCGCCCATCAAACCACCCTTGCAGGACAACCTCCCCAGGCCGCAGCTCCCTGGGCCGGTCGCGACTGATGGCAATGGCCTGCCAGGGTTGAGCAGGATCCCCGGCAGGAGGAGCCAAGCACAGGTAGAGGATCCCTGGCTTAGCGAGCTCAGGGGACCAGCCGGGCAGTTTCTCTAGGGTGGAAAGCTGGGCAACGGTGTAGCTCAAAGCTACGTAGCGGCCCCGCAAGGGGTCATAGGGATCCAGAGGAGCAATCTGCAAGTAGATCGGGGAGCCAGTGGCAAGGGTAAGCGCCTTCCGAGCTGGCACCAGCCCAACCAGGCCCACCTGCAGCACCAGGGCCAGCCAAAACAGGGATCCCTTAAGAAAAGGAGGCGACATTGCCAGCCGACGAGAGCAACTTCCTGCACAAAGATGCTATCCTAGTTAAGCATCTTCCCGGCTCAGTAGCTCAGCGGTAGAGCAGGGGACTCATAAGCCCTGGGTCGCGTGTTCAAATCACGCCTGAGCCATCCTTCCTAAGGCTCTGGTTACAGCTTGTGGAGGACAGTTAAGCTGGAGCTCCGGCTTTTGCTCTCAGGTTGCAAGAGGCGGCACTTCCAAGGGCGAGCAAAGCCCCTTGAGCTATTCCGATCCCGGATAAAAGCCGAGATCCATTACCTGCTCAAGCGTGTAGGGACACTCGGCGGGCAGATCCTCTTCCGAGAGCGGCGTTTCTTTCACCACCAACAGGATCCCGTCTTGGTAAGCCTCTGGCAGAGCTGCCAAAAGCTCAGGCTTTAGGCTAGGACTCTCTTTGAGCAATTGCTGGATTTGGCGACGTTGTTCGCTAATAGTTGCCCGCCAACTTTTGCCGCGAAGCTGGAGCTGGAACTGCCCCTTGAGGAGGTGTCCCGGCAGGATCCCCAAGCGATTGACCAATTCGCGGCGCTCTTGCCTGCCCAAAGCCTCGATTTCCTCTGCCAGATGGCCCGCTCGCTCCGAGAGGCAGGGTTTCGCTTTGAGCAGTTGGAACAATTCTACATGCCTAGCCAGCCAAAGTGGGTCGGCTACACCTACTGGGGTATAGCCTCCCCTGAGCCGGAGGGGGGATCCCAGGCGGGTTAGCCGCTTCTAAAGCCCGACCTTGCCTTTCTCAGGGCTAGTCACAGAACTGCAGCCGGGATTGCGGCTGTCGCATGGCCGGATCCAGCTCGCAGATCAGCTCGAAGTTGATCACCCGCCAGCGCTGCGGCGAGCCACCGGCTCCTTCAGGAAGCTGGGAGCTGAAGCTAACCGGCAGGCCGTAGAGGCGGGGTGGGCCGGGGCGCCGCTGGGATCCCTGCTCCAGGTAGGGGGTGAGCAAAGAGCGGTAGCGCTCGGCCACGATCACCTGCGTGGCCCGCATCCCCTGCATGCGCAGGCGATCCAGCTCTTCGTGAATCTCGAAGCGGATCCCATCGGCATGGGTGTGCTGGCGGTACCAGCGGCCTTCCCAGAGGCGCCAACGCCGCCCTGATTGCAGGTGAACCAGCTCCTCTTGCTCGGGATCTGCCTCAAAGGCGCCGTGGCGATGGCAGAGGTAGGTATCGGTCAGGGTAAGGGCCGCAATCGTCTGCCGACAGTGGGGGCATTGAATGCTGGGGCCAAAGATGGGATAGGAGAAAGCAACGGTCATAGGAAACCCCACAGAATGCGGCTGGGTGTCTGGGCAAATCCGCGGCTGTCCACATTAATTATAGGTGTGGCCTTTTGCAGATCTGGCTCACGCGGATCCCTCTGGCCAAATCCGACAAAGTATTCTAAGATCATAGCCAGGGAAAAGCCTGCCCAAAGCCCCCCGCGACGGCAGGTAGATTCCCAAGGATCTCCGCAATGATAACGGGGAGTGGGTAGCGCCCACTTCTTTGCTTTTTTAGGGGGAAGATGCCCCCGCTGCCGGCTCCAGCTTCGCTGGGCTGGGATCTGGCCGTTACACCGAGTTGGCGATGAGTTGGCTATGGTTCACCCTCTGATCCCGCAGTTGGAGAGTCTGGCCCGTCCCTTGGCCGCTCGACTGGGGTACGAGTTGGTACAGATGGTTTTTCACACCAACCAGTATCCGCCGGTGCTGCGGGTGGATATCCGTCCGCTGGATCCGGAGCAGGAAACCAGCCACGCCGATTGCGAAGCTATGAGCCAGGCCTTGGAAGTGGAGCTGGATCGAGTGGATCTGATCCCCGGCCATTATGTGCTGGAGGTCTCCAGCCCCGGCATCAGCAACCTCCTCATCAGCGACCGCGACTTTGTGGTTTTCAAAGGGTTTGCGGTGGAGGTGACGGTGGATCCCCCCTACAAGGGCAAAGCTGTCTGGTCAGGGCATCTGCTGGGTCGGGATGAGGAGAAAGTTGCCCTATCCCTCAAGGGACGGCGCGTGCAGTTGCCCCGCGCCTCGGTGCAGCGGGTTGTCCTCTCAGAGGCGGAAACCGAGTAGAGGAATGGGGATAGAGAGGACGTTCGAGCGCGAAGTGTGTTGCCCTGTCTTCGCGTCGGAGCTGCCTGCTGTGCGGCGATGCATTTCCCGTCAGGATTGCGGAGCAACAGTGATAGCAGTTTCATCCCAGCTTAAGTTGCATTAGGAGGACAACAGCTTATGTCGATGGTGCCTCTGCCCGGTTTGGCAGAAATGGTGGAGATGATCTCGCGGGAGCGCAACTTGCCCCGCCATGCGGTCACCAACGCCTTGCGGGAGGCGCTGCTCAAGGGCTACGAACGCTACCGCAAAACCATTCAGCGAGATGTCGTCTTTGAAGAAGACCACTTCCGCAACTTCGATGTGGAGCTGGATGTGGAGGCAGGGGGCTTTCGCATTTTGGCCACCAAAACCATTGTCGAGGAGGTACGGGATCCAGATCACGAGATCTCCCTGTACGACGTGCAGCAGGACTACCCGGAAGCCGAAGTTGGCTGGGAAGTAACCAATGACGTCACTCCCCAACAGGCGGAGTTTGGCCGCATGGCGGCCATCCAAACCAAGCAGGTGCTGGCCCAGAAGTTGCGTGACCAGCAGCGCCGCCTGATTCAAGAAGAGTTCCGCGACCTGGAAAATACCGTGTTGCAGGCACGGGTGCTGCGCACGGAGCGGCAGACGGTGATCATGGCGGTATCCAGCGGTTTTGGGCAGCCGGAGGTGGAAGCCGAACTGCCCAAGAAGGAGCAGTTGGCCAGCGATCGCTACACCCCCAACGCGGTGATGAAGGTCTACCTCAAAAAGGTATACGAGGGATCCCGGCGGGGGCCGCAGCTTTTGGTTTCTCGAGCCGACGCCGGCTTGGTGGTGAACCTGTTCGCCAACGAGGTGCCGGAGATCGAAGAGGACATTGTGCGCATCGTGGCGGTGGCGCGGGAGGCCAACCCGCCTTCCCGCAACGTGGGGCCGCGCACCAAGATTGCCGTCGATACCGTGGAGCGGGACGTGGATCCGGTGGGGGCCTGTATTGGGGCAAGGGGATCCCGGATTCAGGCGGTGGTGGCAGAGCTGCGCAACGAGAAGATCGACGTCATCCGCTGGTCGCCGGATCCGGCCACCTACATCGCCAACGCCCTCAGCCCGGCCAAGGTGGTGGAGGTGCGGTTGGTGGATCCGGAGATCCAACAGGCCCATGTGCTGGTGACCAGCGACCAGCTCAGCCTGGCCATCGGCAAAGAGGGGCAAAATGTGCGCCTGGCCGCTCGCCTCACTGGCTGGAAAATTGACATCAAGGAAGTGGAGAGCTACCGGGCAGCGCTGGAGGAGGCGCAAGCGCAGGGGCTGCCGTATCCCTTCATCACGCCGGCGGCTTTGGAGCGCTTCCGGCGGCGGGAAGAGCGAGCCGCTTTGGGGCTGGACGAGGAGTACCCAGAGAAGCTTCGCCTAGAGGAGGAGCTGGAAGAGGACGATAGGCTGGAGGAAGACTGGGTCGAGGAAGACGAGGACTTCGACTACGACGCCGAGTTCGACATCGCCCAGCCCAAGGCCTAGAGCCGAGGGGCCTCGGCAGTCGGTAAACTGAGGTAAAGACCCTTTCCGCCTGCCCTTGAACTCCTCCCAGCCGATCATCCTTGGTATATCGGGCGCCTCCGGGATGCTCTACGCCGTGCGCGCCCTACACGTTCTGCTCAGCCTGGATTACCGCGTCGAGGTGGTGGCCTCCAAAGCGGCCTATCAGGTGTGGCAAGGGGAGCAAGGGGTGCCGTTGCCGGCAGATCCCCAGCGGCAGGCCCAGTTTTGGCGGCAGCAGGCCGAAAGCGAGGGCGGATCCTTGGTCTGCCACCGCTGGCAAGATGTGGGGGCAACCATTGCCAGCGGCTCCTACCGCACGCAGGGGATGTTGGTGATCCCATGCAGCATGGGCACGGTAGCCAAGTTGGCCGCTGGGCTGAGCTCTGACCTGCTGGAGCGGGCGGCTGACGTGCAGCTCAAAGAAGGCCGCCGCCTGGTCATCGTGCCGCGGGAAACCCCCTTCAGCCTCATTCACCTGCGCAACCTGACCATCCTGGCAGAGGCAGGGGCGCGCATCGTCCCGGCCATTCCGGCCTGGTACCACCAGCCGCGTACCCTCTTGGACTTGGTGGACTTTGTGGTGGTGAAGGCCCTGGATCAGTTTGGCATCGACAGCGACCTCATCCAGCGCTGGCAGGGGATGCGTCAGCGTCAGATCCTCAAGCTGCCCCCCGAGGACTAAAGGGATCCCTTGGCCCTCATCCCTAGCCGCTTTCCCAACCGGAGAGGGAGGTTCCCACCTAGCGCGATCATTCATTCATACATAAGGTTTCACCGCTAGCAGGGAGGGCACTGCTGAACCTGGGCAGGGGAACTGGCTGGACTAGCCAGCCGCGGGATTCTTGCGAAGGTGGGTGGACAAGTTAGGGCAAGTCTCCAGGCTAGCTGCCCACTCACTAATGAGGGTGTTGACCCAGTGGGGCAGCTCGTCGTGAGCGCAGTGGCCCACCCCTGGCAGCTTCACCAACGTAAGAGCCGGCTGCCAGCGCTTAAACTGATCCGCCAAAAAGCTGGGCACCGCCGGATCTTCCTGGCCCCAGAGGAGGAGAATGGGCATCTTGAGCGTGGGCAACAGGCGCTTGGGACTGTCGAAGCGGCGGCAGAGAATGGCCCTCAGGCTATCCAAAAACACGTGGGCTGCCCCCGGCTCAAAGGCCGGCCTCTGGAAGATCTGCACCAGCTCCTCGTCCACCTGCTCGTCCCGCTTGTAGACATTTTTGATCCAGGCCCGCAGCACCTCGGTTTGTCGCAGCCAGTTAAACAAATGAGGATAGGTGAGCGGGCAGCCCAAAACAGCCAGGATCCCTTCGCAAAGGGCCTGCACCAACACATCCCAAGGAGGGGACAATTCTTCGGGGTGAGGCCCATCGGCACAACTGATCAAGCACAAACCCTTCACCATCTGGGGATAGCGGGCAGCCACAATCACCCCCACCAGGCCCCCAATGGAATGGCCTACCAGGAGGCTGGGCTGCTGGATGTGGGTTCGCCAAAACTCGTACACCTGCTCGACCCACAGATCGACGCTGTAGGCGATCTCCGGCTTGGCACTCTCGCCAAATCCCAGCAGGTCGAGAGCATAGACGGAGCGCTGGGATCCCAGAGGAACAATGTTGTGGCGCCAATGGCCCACCGAGGCCCCAAAGCCATGGATCAAGATGGCCGGAGCCGCCGTCAAGTTCACCTGGCCGCTGGCGGTTTGGGCGCGACTGGGGGTGTAGGTGAAATGAATAGGCCAGCCGCGCCAGAGCCAGGTTTGGGAATGACCATAGCGAGGAAGCCCTGAGACGGGATCCCTGCTGCCGACCGAAGAGGGGGGCGTCGCAAGGGAGGGGAAACCTGCCCCGCCGACAGCAGCAGAGGGAGAAGAAGAAGGAGGGTTATGTTCAGGCAAGGGAGGATTGACACTCCCACCGCCTAAAGGCGGGGGATTCTTACGCAGTCCACAAAAGAACCCATAACGGCGTTGTCAAAGCGCCTCTAGACAGTTCCTTAAGGCAAAGCCCCAAGGTTCTGCTTACTTCTCGCTCCAGAGGATTTGTTGCTGCTCGGGTTTTTCACCGTAGTTAGCGTTTTCCCCTGGTCTGGCTAGGATTATAGCAGTTAGCAACTAAAGTCGCTAGCGGGCTTTTCCGCCCCGCACTAAAGTGCGGGGCTACCAAGCTATCCTTTTGTATGTGACAACAGCAGGCCCACCTCCATCAGGATAGACCGATCTTAGCGGTTGCTGGAGGGCGTCTAGAGTGGACTGGAGGGGCGTTTCTCTCAGATAACCCTCTTGAGCAGCTTTTTCTGGACATTCCCCACCCCTTTTTCCAAACAAAACCGCTTGCGTCAACAGGATGGAGAAAACCCTCCTGCCAGATGTGGCTCTGCCTACCGATCCCATGATGGATGAAACAGCTTGGATAGACCCCATTACAGCGGCCAGCTTCCGCCAGATTGACCAAGAGATCGGCCCCCACCCCTGGCAAGGGATCCCCTATGAGATCGTGCGCCGCGCCATCCACGCCACCGCTGACTTCGAGCTGCGGGATCGCTTTGTGTTCAGCCCCACGGCAGTTGAGGCGGGACTGGCGGCCCTGCGGCAACGACGGCCGCTGGTGGTGGATGTGCGGATGGTGGCCGCCGGGATCCAAGCTGGCCTCGCGGCGCAGGGGATCCCGCTCCATTGCGCTTTGGACTGGGCAGAAGAGCCTCTTGAAGCCGGGCAAACGCGCACGGCCCAGGGGATGGTCAAGGTAGCCCGGCGCTACCCGGAAGCGATCTTTGTCGTCGGCAACGCGCCCACGGCGCTGCTGGCGCTGGTGGAAGAGATGCGGGCCCAGCGGATCCGGCCCAGCCTGGTGATCGGGGTGCCAGTGGGCTTTGTGGCAGTGGAAGAGGCCAAACGGGCGCTAGCGCAAACGGATGTCCCCCAGATTCGGGTGGAGGGCCGCAAAGGCGGATCCCCGGTGGCCGCTGCCATCGTCAATGCCCTACTGCTGGCCGCCCGCCGGGATCCCATCCCCAACTGACTAGAATTGGAACGACATCTTCAGACCTTTCCCATGACCCCCGAACAAGAGGAGTGGCTGATCCGCAACCTTCAGCTTCAACAAGAACAGCTTCAAGAGATCCGAGCCGAACAGCAGAGAGCTGCCGAGCGGTTTGAGGCCCAGATGACGGAGATGCGGCAGGCCTTTGCAGCCCAAATTGCCG
>NZ_JANSHP010000074.1:0-41203 GCF_047502605.1 Synechococcus sp. RC10A2 | reverse complement strand
AGATCCGGGCCGAGCAGCAGCGGGCCGCCGAGCGTTTCTCCGCCGAGATCGCCGAACTCCGGGCTGAGCGGCAACAAGCTGCCGAGCGGTTTGAGGCTCAGATGACGGAGATGCGGCAGGCCTTTGCCGCCCAAATTGCCGAGATCCGGGCCGAGCAGCAGCGGGCCGCCGAGCGTTTCTCCGCCGAGATCGCCGAGATCCGAACTGAGCAGCAGCGGGCTGCCGAGCGCTTTGAGGTCCAGATGGCCGCAATGCGAGCCGAGCGGCAGGCCATCGAAGCCCAGCTCCAGACCGAAATCCAGGAGATCCGGACGCTGATTCAGCACAACCAGGAGCGGATTCGCCAGAACGAAGAGCGGGGAGATGAGCTGGAGAGGGCCATCCAGGAATCCCGCCGCGATATGCAGGCCGGCTTTGCCGAGCTGAGAGAGGCGCAAGCCCTGATGATGGAGCAATTCCGGGAGCGGGATGGCCGCCTGATCGAGGCTCATCTGGGCTTTATTCGGGAAATGCGGGAGATGCAGCGGGAAGTGGCGGAGTTGCGCCTGGATTTTCTCAACCACATGCGCCAGTACCACCCGCCTGTCGAACGCTAGATGGCTACGACAACATCTGGCCGATCACCTCAGCTTGCGGTTATAGGGGTAGCAGCAGATGGCTCGGTGGCCTCTTGGGCGATTCCCCCCCTCTCCCAAGCGCAAACCTTGGCCGGGCCCTCCAGCTTGCTGCAGCACTTTGCTGACCATCCGGCCCGCCAGATCCGGCTTACTGGACCAGTGGAAAGTTGGATCCCGCTTTTGCAAAAGGAGCTGGCGCAGGGATCCCTGGTTTTGTTGGCCAGCGGGGATCCGCTGTTTTTTGGGATTGGGCGCCTGTTAACGCAGTACTTCCCGGCGGAGCAACTGGCCTTTTATCCCCAAGTCAGCTCAGTGCAGTTGGCCCTCAACCGCCTGCAGATCCCCTGGCAGGAGGCCACCATCCTCAGCCTGCACGGGCGGGGGGTGGAGCGGTTGCAAGACGCCCTTAGGCAGGGATCCCCTCTTATTGTGGCCCTGACCGATCCGGAGCACACCCCGGCGGCGGTGGCCCAGTTTATCGCCGACCTGCGGCTGCCGGTGCGCTACCAGGGCTGGGTGTGCAGCCAACTGGGATCCCCCCACGAGCAGATCCTGCCCCTGCAAGAAGGGGAGAAATCTGCCTTCCCCAGCCCCAACTTGGTGGTGTTGCGGCGCGTTGAGCCGGAACCGGATCCCCGCCGCTGGCCTTTGGTGGGGATCCCGGACGACCAGTTCCACACCTTTCCCGACCAGCCCGGCCTGATCACCAAGCAGCCCATCCGACTGCTCACGCTGGGGGCGCTGCAACTGCCGCGGCAGGGAGTGGTGTGGGATATCGGGGCCGGCACCGGTTCCGTAGCCGTGGAGATCGCCCGCCTCTCCCCCCAGCTCCAGGTCTATGCCATCGAGCGCAACGCCACAGGCATTTGTCTTATCCGGCGCAACCGCCAACGCTTCGATCTGGAAAACCTGCACGTGATCCCGGGGACAGCGCCCCGGGTGCTGGCCGACCTGCCGGATCCGGAACGGGTGTTGCTGGGGGGAGGCGGCAAAGGGATCCGCGATCTGCTGCCGGCGGTGGCGGCCCGCCTGCGGCCTGAGGGGATCTTGGTGGCTAACTTCGCCACCCTGGAAACCTGCAGCGAAGCTCTGCAATGGCTGCGCTCGCGGGGCTGGCAGGTGCGGGTGGAACACATCCAGATCTCCCGTTCCACGGCCTTGGCCGAGGGCACCCGCTTTTCCCCGCTCAACCCCGTTTACCTGCTGCAAGGGATCCCTTCAAATTTGAGGTTGCAGTAACGGCCTCGTCGCCCTGCCCCCAGCTGGGGGCAATTTACCCCTCGTCCTCCTCATCGGTGGTGAAGCTCGGTCGGTACAGGTAGGAGGGGCGGTTGGTCTTCTTAATTTGATCCTTGATGGACTCCAGGTCGATGTAGCGATCCGCCAAGTTGATGAGCTGATCGCTGGTCATAGAGCGCAGGCTAACCACCTCTACCCGTGCTCCCTGGTAGCTGACGGCATTGACAGCATAGGCCAAGTCCCCGTCGCCGCTTACCAGCACCGCCGTCTCGTACCAGCGCACCAGCGACAACATGTCCACAGCGATTTCCACATCTAGATTGGCCCGCTTGGAGCCATCGGGCAGTTGGGTCAGCTCTTTGGTAACCACACGGTAGCCGTTGCGGCGCATCCAGAGCAAAAACCCCTGCTGCTTTTCGTTGTTGCGATCGACGCCGGTGTAGAAAAAGGAGCGCAGGAGGGGAGAACGGCCGGTCAGCGTCTTCAGCAGGCGGGTGTAGTCGATCTCAATGCCCATCTGTAGGGCGGCATAGAAGAGGTTGGATCCGTCGATAAAGATGGCCACGCGCCCACGGTCGTCCTGGAAGGGATCCGGGGGCTGAAAGCCGGGCTCAGGATCAAGACGCAACATTCGGGCTTTCTTCTCCAAGTTTTGGCAAAGGGATAGAAAAAAAGTATTAAAAGCTATAGGAACAAGGCGTCGGCAAAAAAGGCCCTGGCTGGAGAGATACGTCATTTACCCTAGCGCAGGAAGCTCCCTCCACCCGGAAGACTTCCAAAATCCTAAAGAAAAATACTCACCGGAGGACGCTTGCAGATGCCCGCCCAAGAGGGGCCGCCCCCTTACTGTTTTTCCACCCCCTTGCGCAGGGGGGTGTTGCGCAGCCGCTACCGGCGCTTCTTTGCCGAGGTGGAGCTGGAAAATGGGCAACCGGTAACCGCTCACTGCCCCAACACCGGGCCGATGACGGGGGTTTGCCAGGTGGGAGCGCCTGTGTACCTCTCCTATCACCCCGATCCCAAGCGCAAATTGGCCTACACCTGGGAGATGATCCAGGTGGAAGGGGTGTGGGTGGGGATCAACACCGGCCTGCCCAATCGCCTGGTGGAATGGGGGCTGGCACGAGGGTGGTTTCCCCAATTGGCGGAGTTCTCCCGCTGGCAACGGGAAGTGACTTGCGGCAGGAGCAAAATCGACTTCCTGCTGATGGGAGACTCTGGCTTGGCCTACCTAGAGGTTAAAAATACCACTTGGGCCGTGGGATCCCGCGCCCTGTTTCCCGATACGGTGACGACTCGCGGCCAAAAGCACCTGGAAGATCTCATCGAGATCCGCCGGCAAGGGCAGCGGGCTCTGCTGCTGTATTGGATCAACCGCGCCGATTGCACCGAGTTTGCCCCCGGCGAAGAACGGGATCCCCGCTATGCCCATCTGTTTCGCCAGGCGCTGCAGGCTGGGGTTGAGGTGCTGCCCTACCGGATCGCGGTCTCGCCACAGGGGATCCGTCCGCTGGGTTTGGCCAAAATAGTGGCCTGAGCGTCGTCTTGGAAACCTGCTGCCATGCAAGTGGCCACCTGGAACGTCAACTCCATTCGCACCCGGCTGCCCCAGGTTTTGGCTTGGCTGGACAAGCAGGGATCCCTGGATGTGCTCTGCTTGCAGGAGACCAAGGTGGTGGATGCGGACTTTCCCCGCGCGCCCTTTGAGGAGCGAGGCTTTTACGTAGAAGTGTACGGGCAGAAAGCCTACAACGGCGTTGCCCTGATCAGCCGGGAGGTGCCGGAAAAAGTAGAGCGTGGCTTTGGGGCCCTGCTGCCGGCAGCGGCGGAGCTGGACGAGCAAAAGCGGCTGATCGGCGGCCTCTACCGCGGCATCCGCATTCTCAACCTCTACGTGCCCAATGGCGAGGCGGTGGGATCCGACAAGTACGCTTACAAATTGCACTGGTTGGCCCGCCTGAAGGATTACCTCAACATCGCCCTGGGCCAGGGGCAGCCCATCCTCCTCTGCGGCGACTTCAACATCGCCCCCGAAGACCGGGATATTTACGATCCCCGCAAAGCCGGGGAAATCATGGCCTCGGAGCCGGAGCGGCAGGCCCTGCGGGAGATCCTGGCTTTGGGGTTTGAGGATGCCTTTCGCAAATTCACCCCGGATCCCGGACATTTTAGCTGGTGGGACTACCGCGGGGGTGGGTTCCAGAAGAACCGCGGCTGGCGCATCGATCACTTCTACCTTTCCCCTCTGCTCCAGGACAAAGCTACTGCCTGCTGGATCGACGTCGAACCGCGGCGGGCACAAAAGCCCAGCGACCATGCCCCTGTGGTTGTGGAGCTGGCAATCTGAAATCCCCAGGCTGCTCGCTTGCCAATCCTTAATTTCAAGACAACAGCGGCCACCTGCGTTAGGCTGATAAGTGTTAACGAATGTATCGGGCTATCGCGATGGCGCTCTTTGGTTTTGGCAAATTGGGCAAGAAACTGACCCTGCCCACCCCGGAGGAGGCTTTGCCGGGCCGCTCCGAGCCAATGGCGATCGTCAACCGGCACTACGTCAAGGGCACGCCGCTAAAGCCCCCCTTTCCGGAGGGCATGGAGCTGGCCCTGTTCGGCATGGGCTGCTTCTGGGGAGCCGAGCGCAAGTTTTGGCAGTTGCCGGGAGTGTTCACTACTGCGGTGGGCTACGCCGGCGGGTATACTCCCAACCCAACCTATGAGGAGGTTTGCACCGGCTTGACCGGTCACAACGAGGTGGTGCGGGTGGTTTACGATCCGGCTCAAATCAGCTACCTGCAGCTTTTGAAGGTGTTTTGGGAAAACCACGATCCCACCCAAGGGATGCGGCAGGGCAATGATGTGGGCACCCAGTATCGCTCCGGCATCTACGTCTATTCCCAGGCCCAGCAGGAGCTGGCAGAAAAAACCCGCGATCTCTACCAGCAAGCCCTGAGCGCCCACGGCTACGGCCAGATCACCACTGAGATCCTGGACGCCCCAGAGTTCTACTACGCCGAAGACTACCACCAGCAATACCTGGCCAAGAATCCGCGCGGCTACTGCGGCTTGGGCGGCACCAAAGTTCCCTTGCCAGAGCTGGCTGCCGAGTCTGTTTGAGCCACACCCTGGCCGTCCCACCCTCACCCCCGGCCCCTCTCCCTGAGGGAGAGGGAAGTTAGAGCGGCGCGTTCGTGATGAGGTTGCCTAGCGATAAGGATCCCAAAGAAGGCCTAGAAGATGCGGCGGGAAGGGGATCCCCGCTCTAGCAGCTCCTTGGCCACCAGGGTCACCACTGCCAGCAAGGAGAGCACCACCGCTGCCGCATAGGCCGAGCCCGTGGCATAGCTGCGGTAGGCATCTTCCACAAACAAGGGAAGGGTCTGGGTACGGCCGATGATGTTGCCGGAGACCACGGCCACCGCCCCGAACTCCCCCATGGCGCGGGCATTGGTCAGGATGACGCCGTAGAGAAGGCCCCAGCGGATGTTGGGCAGGGTGATGCGCAAGAAGATCTGCCAGGAATTGGCCCCCAGCGTTTTGGCGGCCTCTTCCTCTTCGGTGCCGGCCTCTTCCAACACCGGCAGCACCTCCCGCACCACAAAGGGCAAAGTGATGAAAGCGGTGGCCAGCACAATGCCCGGAAAGGCAAAAATGACCCGCAGATTCCAGGATCCCAGCCAACCCTGACGGCCAAAGATCAGCACCAGCATCAGGCCGGCCACCACTGGCGAAATGGAAAAGGGCAGATCGATGAGGCTGAGCAGCAAGGCCCGCCCTGGAAAGCGGCGGCGTGCTAGCGCTATGGCAGCGCAGAGGCCAAAAAGAGTATTGAGAGGCACGACAACCAGGGCAGTTAGCAAAGTCAAGCGGGCTGCGCTGAGAAACTCTCGCTCCCCCAGGTGCTGAAAAAAACTGGGGATCCCTTCCCGCAACGCCTGGTAGAAGACATTCACCAGGGGGATCCCGATGAGCAGCCCCACATAGAGCAAGACGATCCCAATCAGCAGGCCAGCCAGCCAAGGGTTGGCGGGTGGCTTCCCTTGAACCTCGGCAACTCCCTTAGGTCTCATGGCGACTTGCCCAGCCTTGCAGAAGGTTAATCACCGCCAGCAAAAGGAAGGAGATCACCAGCATCACCGTCCCAATCACCGTGGCGCCGGCGTAGTCGTACTGTTCCAGTCTTTGGATGACCAGCACCGCCGCAATCAAATCCTGGAAGGGAATGCTGGCGGCAATAATGACGATGGAGCCATACTCACCGACAGCGCGAGAAAACCCCAGCGCCACCCCTGTTAGGATAGACGGCAGAATTTGCGGTAGTACCACTCGGCAAAAGGTCTGCCAGCGGGAGGCGCCCAAGCTCCAGGCAGCTTCCTCCACATCCGGTTCCAGTTCCTGCAGCACCGGCTGCACGGTTCGCACCACAAAGGGAAAAGAGATAAACAGCATTGCTACCCCCACCCCCCAGCGGGTAAAGGCAATGCGGATTCCCAAGGGAGCCAGCAGGGATCCTATCCAGCCGTTGCTGCTGTAGACGGTCGCCAGGGTGAGGCCGGCCACAGCCGTGGGCAGGGCAAAGGGCAGATCAATCAACCCCTCGAGGAGCTTTTTCCCAGGGAAGGCGTAGCGCACCAACACCCAGGCGGTTAGAGTGCCCATCACACCGTTTACCAAGGCCGCCAGCAAGGCGGTTACAAAAGTAACCTCATAGGCAGAGAGGGCCAGGGGATCGGTGGCAATCCGCCAAAACTCTGCCCAGCCCAAGGTGCTGGCCTTGGCAACCAAGGCAGCTAGTGGCAAGACCAGCATCAGGAAGAGATAGCCTAGGGTCAGCCACCAGGGCCAAGACACTGGAAACACCGCCTGCAGCAAGGTTCCCTAAGCTCCCACCGCCATGGCTGTCATTTCCGTTTTCTTGATGGGGAAGGCTTTGATTACCCTGGGGCGCACGTAAACCTGCTGCCCAATGTGCAGGGGCTGGTTGGTGTATTGCTCGCGGCTGAGGTGGGCCCAGAGGGATCCGCCATCGCTCAAGACCAGCTCCGCCTGGATCTCCCGCCCCAGGTGGATGATCGCTTTTACCCACGCGGGGACGCCGCTGCTATTGGGGTTGACCTCGATCTGCACATCGTGGGGGCGCAAGAAAAGCTGGTGCGGGCCGGCCTGCGCCTCGGGAAGCTGGCAAGATAACAGGGAGCGGGGAGAGAGCTCGTTAACCGGGCCGATAAAGCTCATGACAAAGGGGGTGGCCGGGTGATCGTAGATCTCGGCAGGGGATCCCACCTGCTCGATCCGCCCCTGGTTCATGACCACGATCTGGTCGGCCACCTCCATGGCCTCCTCTTGGTCGTGGGTAACCAAGACGGTGGTGACGTGCACCTTGTCGTGCAGGCGCCGCAGCCACTGGCGCAGCTCCTTGCGCACCCTGGCATCCAGCGCCCCAAAAGGCTCGTCCAAAAGCAATACCTGCGGCTCCACCGCCAAGGCGCGGGCCAGGGCCACCCGCTGCCGCTGCCCCCCCGAAAGCTGCGAGGGATAGCGATCCCCAAACCCCGACAGTTGCACCAGCTCCAACAGCTCGTCCACCCGCGCCCGGATCTCGGCCCGCGAAGCTTTGCGGATCTCCAGGCCAAAGGCAATGTTCTGCCGCACCGTCATGTGCTTGAACAGGGCGTAGTGCTGGAAGACAAAGCCAACATTGCGCTCCTGGACGCTGGCGTGGGTGGCATCCCGACCGGTGAGGAAAATCCGCCCCGTGTCCGGCTTTTCTAGACCAGCAATGAGGCGCAAGAGGGTGGATTTGCCCGAACCCGACGGCCCCAACAGGGCGACCAGGGATCCCGTGGGAATGGTGAGATCCGTAGGGTGGAGGGCCTGAAACTGCCCAAAACGCTTCGATACCCCTGCGATGGTGATGCCCATAGGTTCTGCCTAGCTAAGGGTTGGCCGGACGGCGTTTCTGACGAAGGAGGGAGCCTCTAATCTACGGTAAACCTGTCAACAAACCGTTGATACAGCCCCCAGGATACCCCGAACGGGGAGAGGAAGACAAGGGATCGGTCTACAACTGGGCTTGGATGCGGTCAAACAAAGCCCCGTCGGCAAAGAAGCGGTTCTGGACAGCTTCCCAGCCGCCCAGGTCGGCGACAGTCACCAGATTTTTGATGGGAGGGTAGCGCCAGGCAAACTCTTGGGCCACCGTGGGCTCCACCGGCCGGAAGCCCACCTCGGCAAAGGCCCGCTGCGCTTCTGGGGTAAACAGGTAGTCGACAAAGGCTTCGGCCACGGCGCGGGTGCCCTTGCGGTCCACGTTGGCGTCCACCACCGCCACCGCCTGATCGATGGAAATGTTGGGATCCGGCACCACGTAGGGCAAGAGCTGGCCGCGCAAGCCCGCCAGGATCACCTCATGTTCGTAGGTGAGCAGGGCATCCCCCTGCCCTTTTTGGAAGAAGACATCGGTGGCCTCCCGCGAGTCCCGCGGCAGGACGCGGACATTTTTGTAGACCTGGGTGGCGAACTCCAGGGCCTGAGGTTCAGGGACAGCGCTCCAGAGGGCCAAAAAGTTCCAGCGGGCGCCCCCTGAAGTTTTGGGGTTGGCGGTAATCACCTGCAGGCCGGGCCGAGCCAGATCCAGCCAAGAGCGGATACCACGGGGGTTGCCCTGTCGCGTGACGATGGCCGCCACCGAGCGGGTGACGATCCCCTGGTTGGGGGTGCGGCTTTCCCAGCCTGGCCGAATCAGGCCGGCAGCCACAATGCGCTCCACATCCAGGCCTAGGGCCAGGGCCACCACATCGGCATCCAGCCCCTCGATGACCGCCCGCGCCTGCGTTGCCGAGCCGGCGTAGCTGCTTTCCACCCGCACCCGTTGTCCGGTCTGGGCCAGCCAATGGGCCTCAAAGGCAGGGATGATCTGGCGGTAGGCATCGCGGGTCACCGCAAAAGAAGCCAGAAGAATCCTCACTTCCCCGTGGGATCCCACCCCACAGCCACCTAGCCCCAGCAGAAGGAATCCCACCGCCAGCCACCGCCCCGCTCTCCCCCACCAGGCCACCGCGACGGGTGAAGGGATCCCCAATGGCTTCCCCGCTGCCCCTTCCATCTTCACCGCCATCCCCAAAAACTTCTCCACTTCTCCGTCCCTCACCCCCAACCCCTCTCCCAAAAGGCGAGGGGAGGTTGGAGGCTAAGGAACTATTCTACGGTAATCCAGTCGGCAAACCGTTTTTAGACCAGGGATCCCTAGGCGGGGCAGGGGGTGGGGGGCGCCGCGTCGGCAGCGAGATCCAGCGTGGCATTGAGGAGGCCGGGATCCTCCGGGGAGGGGAGCAACTGGAACCCTAGCCGCTTGCACAGGCGGCGCATGCCCTCGTTTTCGCTGAGCACCTCGCCGGCCAGACGCCGGATTCCTTCGCAGCGGGCCACCTGAATCAGGCGGGTCAGCAGCTCCGTGCCGATCCCCTGCCGTTGATAGGGATCCGCCACCAGCAGGGCAAACTCCGCCTCTTCGGGGAGGCCGTGTCTTTTGGAGAGGCGGCTGATGCCGAGGATTGTGGCTTCTGGCTCCTGTTTTTCCGCCACCAGGGCGATCTCGCGGTCGTAGTCATTAAAGCAGATGCGAACCAAGCGCTCGTGGGCGATGCGGGCGCTGTATTTGATGGGGTGGAAGTAGCGCAGATAGACGCTGTAATCAGAGACGTGGCGGTGAAAATCGATCACCAGAGGCTCATCTTCGGGGCGGATGGGGCGGATGGTGATGCCGTCCCGGAAGCTCCAGATGTACTGGGTGGGGTAGGGGCGGATGGCCAACGGCACCGGTGGTTCTTGCTCTGAGCGCAGAATGACGCGGGCATCCAAAGCCACCAGCCCCTCGCCCGAGGCCAGCAGGGGGTTGATGTCGATCTCCTTGATCTCCCGCTGTTCGGCCACCAGTTGGCTGAAGCGCACCAAAAGCTGTTCCAGCGCTTCCAGCTTGACGGCTCGGCGCCCCCGCACCCCCTTGAGGGCCTTGTAGATGAGGGTATTCTCCATCAGGCGCCGCGCCAAGGTGGTGTTGAGGGGGGGAAGGCCGATGGCGCGATCCTGGAACACTTCCACCAATTGGCCGCCGCTGCCAAACAGCAACACCGGCCCAAACTGGGGATCCTCGCTGCTGCCCAGGATCAGCTCGTAGCCGTCGGTGCGGATCATCGGCTGCACCGTCACCCCTTGGAAGTGCTGGGATCCGGCTTTTTCGGCAACATTGGTCTGGATCTGCCGGTAGGCCCGCCGCACCGACTCGGCATCGGGCAGGTTGAGCTGCACGCCGCCCACATCGGTCTTGTGGGTGAGGGTGTGGGAGTAGAGCTTGAGCACCACCGGGTAGCCGATTTGTTCGGCGGCCTCTACAGCCGCTTCCGGGCTCTCGGCCACCCGCGTGGGCACCACCGGGATCCCGTAGGCGGCCAGGAGCTCCTTGGACTCGACCTCGGTCAGGAGCGTGCGGCCTTGCCGCCGGGCTTGGCTGAGGATTGGCTGCACCCTCTCGCGCTCGACCGCTGTTGCAGGGGGCAGCGCGGGGGTTTCGTAGAGGGCCTTGAGGTTGTCGCTGAAGCGCCACAGATAGCTGAACACCCGCGCCGCCTGATCCGGATAGCGGTAGGTGGGGATCCCGGCCTGGTTGAGGATCTGCTCGCCGGCATCCACCAGGGCTCCCCCCATCCAACTGGCCAGGATGGGTTGGCGAGATCCGCTGCGCCGCCAGGTCTCCACCACCTTGGCGGCCGTGGCGGTGGGATCTGTCATCGCCTGTGGGGTGAGGATCACCAGACAGCCCTGGCTGCCGGGATCCCGCAGCACGATCTCCAGCGCCTGGGCAAAGCGCTCCGGCCCGGCATCGCCCAAAACGTCGATGGGGTTGCCGTGGCTCCAGTGGGGCGGCAGGATCTGGCTGAGCTGCTCCAGCGTCTCCGGGGCAAGAGAGGCCAGGGATCCGCCGGCGCGAATGAGGGCGTCGGTGGCCAGCACCCCTGGCCCGCCGGCATTGGTGAGGATGCTGAGGTGGGGCCCTTGGGGACGAGGCTGTTTGGCCAGCACCTCCGCCATGTCGAAGAGATCTTCAATGTGATCCACCCGCAGCACGCCGCAGCGGCGGAAGGCCGCATCCAAAACCGCGTCGCTGCCGGTGAGGGATCCCGTGTGGGAGGCCGCCGCCTGGGCCGCCGCCTGGGTGCGCCCCGCCTTGATGACGATGATGGGCTTGCTCAGCGCCACCTCGCGGGCCGCCGACAAAAACGACCGCGCATCCCCGACGGATTCCATGTAGAGGACGATGCTGTGGGTATGGGGATCCTGGCCCAGGTAGTCGATGAGATCCCCCCAGCCCACATCCAGCATCGATCCCAGGGAGATAAAGGCGCTAAAGCCGACATTTTCCTGCAGGCTCCAGTCTAGGATCGAGGTGCAGAGGGCCCCGCTTTGGCTGATAAAGCCCACGTTGCCGGGCCGGGCCATCTGGGCCGCAAAGGTGGCATTTAGGCCCGTGTGGGGGTTTTGGATCCCCAGGCAGTTGGGGCCAATCAGGCGCAGCTTGCCGCGGGCAGCCTCTTGGATGGCCTTTTCCAGCTCCAGCCCCTCGGGGCCGATTTCCTTAAAGCCCGCCGAGAGGACAATAGCTCCCTTGACGCCGGCCTCGACGCATTCTTGAATAACCGCCGGCACCCCGGCTGCCGGGATGGCGATGATGGCCAGATCCACCGGCTCGGGCAAGGCGGAAAGCCGCTCGTAGGCCCGGATGCCCAACACCTGGTGCCGCTTGGGGTTGACCGGGTAGACCGTGCCCCCAAACGGGTGGCTGATCAGGTTCCACAAGACCGTGCGCCCAACACTGCCCTCCCGCTCTGTTGCCCCCACCACCGCCACCGAGCGGGGCAGAAAAATGGGATCTAAGGGGTGGGATCTGGCCTTCCAGATGTCGAGGCTGGGGTCAGGGCGGCGCCGCATGGGCTTACTCCTCAATGTCTGGTGACTAGGCCAACACCGGCTCCGGCTGGTGGTAGAGGGCAGCCTCCACCCGGCAGCCCCGGTAGGCCAAGACGTACAGCTCCTTCATGTCCTGAATCAGCGGGTAGCGGGGGTTGGCGCCGGTGCATTGATCATCGAAAGCCTGCTCCGCCATCGCCTCCAGACGGTCGTAGAACGCCTGCTCGCTCTCGCTGAGGGCCTCGCGGATGGTAGCCGGGATCCCTAGCTTCCGCTTTAGCTCCTCGATGGCCTCAATGAGGCGCATGACCTTTTCATCATCATTGGCTCCGCCCAACTGCAGGTAATCGGCAATCTCGGCATAGCGGTGCTTGGCGTTGGGGTAGCGGTATTGGGGGAAGATGGCCTGCTTAAAGGGGGCGTCGGTGGCGTTGTAGCGGATGACGTGGGTAATCATCAGGGCATTGGCCAGGCCGTGGGGCAGGTGGAAGGTGGATCCCAGCTTGTGGGCCAAGGAGTGGCACACCCCCAAAAAGGCGTTGGCAAAGGCCATGCCGGCAATGGTGGCGGCGTAGTGGACTTTTTCTCTGGCTTCTGGATCTTCGGCCCCCTTCTCGTAGGCCCGCGGCAGGTAGGTCATCAGCAGCTTAATCGCCTGCAGCGCCAGCCCATCGGTAAACTCGCTGGCCATCACCGAGACATAGGCTTCCAGGGCATGGGTAAGGGCATCGAGGCCGCCGTAGGCGGTTAGCTTCTTGGGCATCTTCAAAGTGAGATCCGGATCCACGATGGCCATGCTGGGGGTGAGGGCGTAGTCGGCCAGGGGGTACTTGATCCCCACCCGGTCGTCGGTGACTACGGCAAAGGGCGTCACCTCGGATCCCGTCCCGGAAGTGGTGGGGATGCAGACCAGTTGGGCTTTTTGCCCCAGCGGCGGCAGCTCGTAGACCCGCTTGCGGATGTCCATAAAGCGCGTGGCCAGGCCTTCAAACTCCACCTGCGGCTGCTCGTACATCAGCCACATCACCTTGGCCGCGTCCATCGGGGATCCGCCCCCCACGGCGATGATCACATCCGGCTGGAATTGGCGCAACTGCTCCAGGCCGCGGTTGACGTTGCTGAGGGTGGGATCCGGCTCCACGTCGTGGTAGACATCCCACTTGATCTGCAGTTCGTCCAAAACCCGGGTAACCGCCTGCAGCACGCCCAGCTCGAAGAGGGGCCTATCGGTAACCAAAAAAGCCCGTTTTTTGCCGGCCAACTCCCGCAGCGCCACCGGTAGACATCCCGGCTTGAAGTAGATCTTGGGCGGCACCCGAAACCAGAGCATATTTTCCCGCCGGTAGGCCACCGTTTTAATGTTGAGCAGGTGGCGCGGCCCCACATTGTCCGAGACCGAATTGCCCCCCCAAGTGCCACAGCCTAGGGTGAGCGAGGGATCCAGCCTGAAGTTATAGAGATCCCCAATTGCTCCCTGGGAAGAGGGGGTGTTGATCAGCACCCGCGCTGTTTGTAGGGCATTTTCAAAGTAGGCAATATCGTCCCGATTGGCGGGATCGGTATACAAAACAGAGGTGTGACCCCGCCCACCGAAATTGACCACTTGGACGGCCATATCGACAGCGCTGTGGAAATCCTTGGCGCGGTAGAGGGCCAAAACAGGGGCCAATTTTTCGTAGGAGAACGGCTCCTCAGGCCCCACCTTCTCCACTTCCCCAATCAGCAGCTTGCTGCCTTCGGGTACCTGGATCCCGGCCAGAGCGGCAATGGTCTGCACCGATTGGCCGACAATAGCCGGATTGAGGCGGCCGTCTTTGAGGAGGAGGCAGCGCACCGCTTGCGTTTGTTCCGGATCCAAAAAGTAGGCCCCCCGCTGGCGGAATTCGGCCTTGACCTGCTCGTAAACAGCATCCACCACGATCACCGCCTGTTCTGAGGCGCAGATCATGCCGTTGTCGAAGGTCTTGCTCAAGATAATCGAGCTGACGGCTGTGGGGATGTCGGCGCTGGCATCGATCACTGCCGGGGTATTGCCTGCCCCCACCCCCAAAGATGGGTGGCCGGAGGAATAGGCCGCCTTGACTAGGGCGGGGCCGCCGGTGGCCAGGATCAACTTCACCTCCGGATGTTGCATCAAAGCCTGAGACAGCTCGATGGTGGGCTCGTCGATCCAGCCGATCAACCCCACAGGCGCACCGGCTGCCTCAGCCGCCTCCTTGACCACCTTGGCCGCGGCAATGGTGCATCGTTTGGCGCGGGGGTGAGGGGAAAAGATGATGGCGTTGCGGGTTTTCAGGGTGATGAGAGCTTTGAAAATGGTTGTCGAAGTGGGGTTGGTGACTGGCACAATGCCCGCCAAAAGCCCCACCGGCTCGGCAATGCGCTCGTAGCCAAAACTCTCGTCCCGCTCGATGACGCCACAGGTTTTCTCGTGTTTGTATTTGTTGTAAATGTATTCAGAGGCAAAGTGATTTTTGATCACCTTGTCTTCCACAATCCCCATGCCGGTCTCTTCCACGGCCAGCTTGGCCAGCGGGATCCGTTCGTTGTTGGCGGCCAGGGCAGCTTTGTGAAAGATCCGATCCACCTGTTCCTGGGTGAAGGTGGCATACTCAGCCTGGGCAGCTTTTACCTGTTGGATCAGAGCTTCCAGTTCCTCGAGGTTGGTGACAGGCATAGGTGGATCCTCCAAAATTACATCCATACAGGTTAAAAGTTGAGGCAACCGTTAGAAATTGCTGCAAGACTCCATGGGCCTGCTGACCGGCTAAGCGCCAACAGGCGCGGGAACCTGGATCTCAGTGGTCATTTTTGGGGGATGGGTAAGGGTGTTGTGGATGATGCACGCATCGACTGCCTTTTCCAACCCTTTTTGGTGTTTTTCGTCGAGCGGGATCCCACTTTTCACCCGAATGCAAATGTTGTCTAGGCGGGCAGGGTGCTCGACTTTATCTGCGGTAACAACCACTTCCAGCCCTTTGGGATCCAACTGCCGCGCTTCCAAATACTTGACGGCATAGAACCCCACACAAGCACCCAAAGAGGCCAAAAACCACTCCGGCGGCGTCATTCCCTGATCTTGGCCGTGGTTGTCCAAAGGCTGATCGCTGAGGATGCGATGGCCGCGGCTTTGGGCTTGAAATTGAACGCCATTTTGGTAGGTTACGCGCACTTCCACCGGGGATCCCTCCTCATTTTTGGAGCTACCAGAGTTGGCAAGCTGCTAGACTATTGGGTTCAACTAAGTTCAACTTAGCATTACCTTGGAGACAGCCTAAGGACTTTAGAGATGACTTTGGGATCAGGCTGGCTCAAGTCAGAATTGGCTCTAGTTTTGTTGCTGTCGCTCCAGCGATAAACTAAACTGCCACCAATCCCCGCTCGCGAAAGATCTGCAAAGCGTGGTTGATCTGTTCCGGGGTGGGCGGCTGAACATCGCTGAGGGTATAGGGCAATCCCAACTGCTGCCATTTGTATTCCCCCATCTTGTGAAAGGGCAAAACTTCCACCCGCTCCACGTTGGAGAGCGTGGCCACAAACTCGGCCAAGCCCTTGATGTTTTCCTCGGGATCTGTTAGCCCGGGAACCAGCACAAAACGAATCCAGGTGGGCTTGTGAATCTGATCCAAATAGCGAGCCAGATCGAGAGTGGGCTGCAGCGAAACGCCGGTAACTTTGCGATAGAGCTCCGGCAGATAGGACTTGATATCCAGTAGCACCAAGTCTGTATGGGCCAACACCGGCTTGGCCACGCCCAAGGGCGCATAGCCGGAAGTATCTAGAGCCGTGTGCAAGTCCAGCTCATGGCAGCGGCGGAAAATCTCCGCCACAAAGTTGGGCTGCATTAACGGTTCTCCCCCGCTGGCCGTGACTCCCCCGCCCTTGAGGTAGTAGTTGCGGCAGCGCTGGATCTCCGCCATGAGGGAATCCACCGTCACCACCTGGCCGGCATTGGGATCCCGACAGTCCGGATTGTGGCAGTACAGACAGCGCAGAGGACAGCCCTGCAGGAAGATGACAAAGCGGATCCCTGGCCCATCTACCGTGCCACAGGTTTCAACCGAGTGAATGCGGCCGGTTATCGGCGTCAAGGGGTTGAGCGGGGTATCCATACTTCTATCCTCAACAGCTTTTGCAAAATATCAATTAATCTTGAGGTTTTCTTCCCAATTGCTGTCTATGCTGCGCACACCATGGTTTTGTCTCTTTTGAGATTTGGGCTTTACCCGAACTGGGTTTTGCTTAACAGTTGACAACCCCTGGAAAGACCCCCCTACTGGGAAACACCTGCCGAGATGTTGTGCAGGCGATGGGCTTTGGGATCAAAGCCCGCCGGGAAATGGGTATAGGCATCGTAATCGGCGTGATCCAGCAAAGCCCCCTCCAAGAGGGCACCGCGCAAATCGCTGCCGAAAAGCAGGCATCCCCGCAGATCCGCTCCCGATAGGTTGGCGCCGGTGAAATCGGCAAAGCTGAGGTCACACCCCCGCAGGTTGGCGCCTGCCAGGTTGGCCCCTCTGAAATCAGCAGAGCGCAGGTCGGCACCGGCTAGGTGGATGCCCCGCAAGTCGGCCTGGGGCAGCTCGATCTCCTGGAAATCGCGCCGTCCCGCCGCGTAGTCTCTAACCAAGTCCAAAACGCTATAGCTCATCGAACCTCCTTGCTTGGGGAGGGGGGATCCCTTCCCTCGACCCTGCTACGGGCAGCCTTCCGGGATCCCCCACTCCGCCGTTTTCCGTTAGAAGTGTTGGTGGAAGGTGCGGTTAATCACATCCAGTTGTTGCTCGCGGGTGAGCTTGATGAAGTTCACCGCGTAGCCAGACACTCGGATGGTGAGCTGGGGATAGAGCTCGGGGTGCTCCATGGCCTGCAGCAGGGTCTCGCGGTTGAGGACGTTGACGTTGAGGTGAAAGCCGCCATCCCGCATGTAGCCGTCCAGCAGCCCCACCAGGTTGGCAACCCGCTCCTCGGCGGTGCGACCTAGGGCCGCCGGCACAATCGAGAAGGTGTTGGAGATGCCATCCAGGGCGTCGTCGTAGGGCAGCTTGGCCACAGAAGCCAGCGAGGCCACCGCCCCCTTGGTGTCCCGGCCGTGCATGGGGTTGGCCCCCGGCGCAAAGGGCTCGCCGGCCCGCCGCCCATCGGGGGTGTTGCCGGTTTTTTTGCCGTAGACCACGTTGGAGGTGATGGTGAGGATGGACTGGGTGGGGATGGCGTTGCGGTAGGTCTTGTGCTTGCGCAGCTCCGCCATGAAGGTCTGCACCAATTGCACCGCCATCTGGTCAACCCGGTCGTCGTTGTTGCCGTATTTGGGGAAGTCCCCCTCCACCGCGTAATCCACCACCAGGCCGCGCTCGTCCCGGATAGCCCGCACCCGCGCGTACTTGATGGCCGAGAGGGAATCCGCCACCACCGACAGGCCGGCCAACCCAAAGGCCATGGTGCGCAGCACGTCCCGGTCGTGCAGGGCCATCTCCAGGCGCTCGTAGCAGTACTTGTCGTGCATGTAGTGGATGATGTTCATGGTGTTGACGTAGGTCTTGGCCAGCCAGGCCATCATCTGCACCAGGCGCGGCCAAACCTCGTCGTACTCCAACACCTCAGAGGTGATGGGAGCATAGGCCGGGGCCACCTGCTCGCCGGAGATCTCGTCCCGGCCGCCATTGATGGCATAGAGTAGGCACTTGGCCAGGTTGACCCGCGCCCCAAAAAACTGCATCTGCTTGCCGATGCGCATGGCCGACACGCAGCAGGCGATGCCGTAGTCATCCCCCCAGTAGGGGCGCATCAGGTCGTCGTTTTCGTACTGGATGGAGCTGGTTTCGATGGAGACCTTGGCGCAGTAGCGCTTGAAGGCTTCCGGCAGCCGCTCCGACCAGAGCACCGTCAGGTTGGGCTCCGGTGCCGGCCCCAGGTTGTAGAGGGTATGCAGCATGCGGAAGCTGGTCTTGGTAACCAGAGGCCGCCCATCCAGCCCCATGCCGCCGATGCACTCGGTTACCCAGGTGGGATCCCCGCTAAAGAGCTCGTTGTACTCCGGCGTGCGCAAAAACCTGACCATGCGCAGCTTCATGACAAAGTGGTCGATGAGCTCTTGGGCCTCTTCCTCGGTGAGGATCCCGGCCTGCAGATCCCGCTCGATGTAGATGTCTAGGAACGTGGAGACCCGCCCCAGGGACATGGCAGCGCCATTTTGCTCTTTGACGGCTGCCAGGTAGGCCAGGTACAGCCACTGGATGGCCTCGCGGGCGTTGCTGGCCGGACGGCCCAGGTCAAAGCCGTAGCTGGCCCCCATTTCCTTGAGCTCGTGTAGGGCTTTGATCTGCTCCGAGAGCTCCTCCCGCAGGCGGATGGTTTCTTCATCCATCGTGTCCAGGTCGAGGCTGGCTTTTTGCGCCTCCTTGTCCTCAATCAGCCGATCCACCCCATAGAGGGCCACCCGCCGGTAGTCGCCGATGATGCGGCCCCGCCCATAGGCGTCCGGCAAGCCCGTGATGATGCCAGAGCGGCGGCAGCGGCGCATCTCCTCCGTGTAGGCGTCGAAAACCCCGTCGTTGTGGGTCTTGCGGTACTTGGTAAAGATTTCCTTAACCTTTGGATCCAGCTCGTAGCCGTAGGCCTTGAGGGCCGTCTCCACCATGCGGATGCCGCCGAACGGCATAATGGCCCGCTTCAGGGGCTTGTCGGTCTGTAGGCCTACAATTTGCTCCAGCTCCCGGTCGATATAGCCCGGCGGGTGGCTGGTGATGCTGGAAGGAAGGTCCGTGTCGGCATCCAAAACCCCCCGCTCCCGCTCCAGCGCCATCAAATCCTTAACCTTGGCCCACAGCCGCTGCGTGCGTTCGCTGGCCGGCGCCAAGAAGCTTTCGTCGCCGGTGTAGGGAGTGTAATTGCGCTGAATAAAATCTCGGACATCAATGCAGCGTTGCCACCGTCCCGGCAGAAAATCTCTCCCAATCGTTTGATCGGATACTTTGCGTTCTGTGGTTTTTTGGGCCTTCGATTCTGTAGATAAAGCTACAGAACGCTGCGCGCTTGCTATCATAACAATCCTCCCGGCTATTACGCCTAACAACTCCGCCAATAGGCTGGCGACAGGGCGAGGCGACGCCTCAGCAGCTGCCAAAAGCTACAACAATCTTTGCAAAAGGGAAGGTCTAGCCACTCACTTGAGGGAGAGCTTTTAGCAACTCTGCTGTTTCTTTTTTTAGATGTTGGCCCTACACCTCGCCCACTTCAATTTTAGTCTCTTGCCCTGGGAAGATGTTTTTGTGGGCGCATTTTTAACCGTGTTTTTTAATGTTGTCTTAAGAGTTTGCTGGAAAGAGTTTTGACCTTTTCCCTCGCCGAAGGGCCGACCTATGCTGAGGTAGGGCAGCCCCGGTTGCCCCACCAGAAGACCTGGTGTTCGCGTTAGCAGTGCGTTTTCTATGAAGTTTTCTATGAACCCGTCCATTCGAATTGTCCAAGGGATCCACCACCTGCACTTCTACCTTTGGGATCTGCCCCGTTGGCGGGAACACTTTTGTCGGGTTTGGGGCTTCCGGGTGGCAAGCGACGCCGGCAACACCCTGGAGCTGGAGCAGGGATCCCTGCGCTTGCGCCTGTCTCAGCCGGCACGGGCGGGGGACGAGGTGGACCGCCATTTGCAGCGGCATGGGCCGGGGGTGGTGGATGTGGCCTTGGCGGTGGGAGAGCAGGAGCTACCGGCCTTGGCGGAGCTGTTGCGGGGCCGAGGCGCCCAACTGGCGTGGATCCCGGCAGCAGCGGCGCTCTGCCTCCACACCCCCTACGGGATCCGGCATTCTCTGATCCCTGGCCCCTTGGATGCCGCCCCTGCCGAAGCGGGCCTGTTTTCCCACTGGGATCACGTGGTGTTGAACGTGGAGCAGGGATCCCTGCAGGCGGCAGCCGACTGGTATGGGCGGGTGCTGGGCTGGCGGCGGCTGTACCGCTACAGCATCGGCACCGCCACCTCCGGCCTGGAAAGCGTGGTGGTGGGGGATCCGGAAGCGGGGATCCAATGGGCCATCAACGAGCCCACCTGTGCCGCTTCCCAGATTCAGGAGTTTTTGCATGCCCATGGCGGCCCGGGCATTCAGCACGCGGCGCTGCACAGCTCAGACATTGTTGCCAGCCTGCGCCGGTTGCGGCAGGGGGGAGTGGACTTTTTGCAAGTGGCGCCGCAGTACTACACCAGCCTGGAAAGGGAGCTGGGGTTGGCGCTCCGTTCTGCCCTTGGGCAGGCCATCTCCTGGCAAGACCTGGTGGAGCAGCAGATCCTTCTGGATGCTACCCTGCCCGCTTCTGATGGCCAGGATCGCCCCCTTCTGCTGCAGACCTTTACCCAGCCCCTCTTTGGTCGGCCCACCTTTTTCTTTGAAGTCATTCAACGGCTAGGCGGGGCCACGGGCTTTGGCGAGGCCAATTTTCAGGCTTTGTTCGAGGCCCTGGAACGGCAACAGCGACAGCGACACCAGGCGCTGACCCCTTAGCTACAGCCGGCAGGGATCCGGAAAACTTTTCTCGGTTCCCTGGAAGTTTTATCCCAATAGTAAATGGCTATAGCTAAGAGTTCAGAGCAGTTGGGCGGCGATTGCTCTCAACAGGTGATTTTGGTCGATGGGCTTGGTTAAGTAGGCATTAGAGCCAAGCCGCAGCCCTTCTTCCATGTCTTCTCGGCTGGTTTTCGAGGAGAGAAAGACAAAGGGGATGTGGGCAGTGGACCGATCCCATCTCACGGCATCTAACACTCCATAGCCGTTCAGCTTGGGCATGACCACATCGCACAACACCAAATCCGGCAGGAGAGCGTGCACCATCTGTAATCCTTCCTCCCCATCGCTGGCCGCGACAGTGTCGTACCCAGCTCGTTGCAACACTTTCTGCAAATAGGTGCGGATGGCGGGTTCGTCTTCAATCACCAAGATGCGTTTGGACATGTGGCTTCGTAAAAAAGCAAACAAGAAACCCCCAATCCCTTGGGCTGGCCGTCGGCTTCCTGGAACAACCGAGAGCCGAGTTGATGCGGGAACGAACAGGGAAGCTACAGAGACAGCATAGAAAAACTCTGGGGAAAAAAGCTCCGCCAAATGGCTCATTCTGGTACCCTAACCCTCTGCAAAAATCCTGATACGGTGCAGAACCCCTTTCCTCATCCGCGGATTTGCGGCTATGGTCATTTCAAATAGCAATGCAACGTTTATCCCTAACTCCCCTCTCCCAGAGGGAGAGGGGCAGGGGGGTGAGGGTCTTATTCCGAGGTGAGTTGTCGCTCCATCAGCCTGGCCAGGGCAGCAGTGGGGGTGGTCTGTCCTTGCAACAACCGATGCACCTCCTGGGTGATAGGCACCCGGATGTTGTGTTGGGCGGCGATCTTGACCACGACAGGAGCGGTGTAAACTCCTTCGGCAGTGCCCTCGATTTCAGCCAGAACCTGGGACAAAGGCCTACCTTGGCCCAACCCGTAGCCCACCTGGTAGTTGCGGCTCAGAGGACTGTGACAGGTGGCCAGCAGATCCCCCAGGCCTGAGAGGCCGTTGAAGGTCTCAGGCCGCGCCCCTAAGCGGGATCCCACCCGGATCATCTCTGCCAAGCCGCGGGTAACCAGGGCAGCCCGAGCATTGGTGCCCAGGTGCAGCGCATCACACACCCCCACGGCGATGGCGATAACATTTTTCAGGATGCCTCCCAGCTCCACCCCCAGCGGATCGCTGCTGGTGTAGAGGCGAAAGCGCTCTGAAGCCAGGGCATGCTGCACCTGCACGGCTGCCCAGAGATCCCGGCTGGCTACCACTGCTGCTGCCGGCAAACCCTGGCGGATCTCGGCGGAAAGGTTAGGCCCGGAGAGCACCACCAACGGCTGGTTGGGGAAGGCAGCCCCCCAGATTTGGGCAGGAGTCAAAAGTTGGAGCGGATCCAGTCCCTTAGTGGCTGAGACCAAAATAACCTGCGGTGGGATCCCCACCTGGCGCACAACCTCGGCCACGGGGCGCACCCCTGCCATCGAGACTGCCGAGATGAGGATTTGGGATCCCTGGAGCACCTCTTTGAGATCCAGATCTTTGCGCCGGTCCCAAACCTGCACTCGGTGCCCCTGGGCCTGGGCCAGCAGAGCCAGCGTACTTCCCCAGGCTCCCGCCCCTAGAATGGCGATCTTCTGGGGGGATGTTGTGTTAGTTTTCATCTGACCTTTGCAGCCGCAGCTTCTCTCCCAGGATGCCTTAAACTCCCCGTTAGCAAGAGAGCGACAAAGGTTAGTATGGTTGGATACCAAATCATGGGTTCGGCCAAAGAGCAGACGAGATGACAGAAGCAGGGATCCGACGCCTTCCTGCTGAGGTAGCCGCCAAGATGGGGAGCTGGCGGCACGGCTATGCCCTCACCAATGGTATTCAACTGCACTACGTCAGCCAGGGGGAAGGGGAGCTGGCCATCTTGCTGCATGGTTTCCCGGAGTTTTGGTACTCCTGGCGGCACCAGATCCCGGTGTTGGCGCAGCGGTTTTGCGTGGTGGCCCCCGATCTACGCGGCTACAACGATTCCGACAAGCCGGATCACGGCTACGACCTAGATACCCTCACGGCGGATGTCCGCGGCCTCCTGGATCACTTTGGGGCCAAGAGGGCGGTAGTGGTGGCCCACGACTGGGGAGGAGCCATTGCCTGGCACTGGGCGCAATTTTTCCCCGACGAGATCCGCAAGCTGGCCGTGCTCAACTCTCCTCACCCAGCTTGCTTTCGCCGGGAGTTCCTGACCAATTTGGACCAGATGCGCCGCAGTTGGTACTTGTTTTTCTTCCAGTTGCCCTGGCTGCCGGAGTGGGTGCTCCAGTGGAACTTGGGCGATTGGGTGCAGCGCATCTTCCGAGAGACCTCGGTGCGCAAGAGTGCCTTCACCCGACACGACCTGAAGATCTACCAAGAGGCTCTCGCCAAACCCAAGGTGCTCACCTCTGCCCTTAACTACTACCGCCACCTGTTTAGCCTGCCCACTCTGCAGAACCTGTTTTTACAGCCCCTGCGGCAGATCCTCGCCCCCACCCTGCTCATTTGGGGAGAGGAAGACTTTGCCCTCAGCCGCGAGCTGACCGAGGGAATGGATCCCTTTTTCCCCAACGGCATTCGCAAAGAATACATCCCCGAGTGCGGCCACTGGGCGCAGCAGGAGGCGCCGCAAACCGTGAATCGGCTGCTGATGGAGTTCCTCTAGGTGTCAAGTTGGGAGAGCTTTACCAGCCCCAGGGGTTCACCCTAGAATAATCCACTGAATTCTAGCAGGGGAAACGGCATGGCCCTGGAGTATCCGCCCCATCTGCGCTATGTGGACACCCACGAGTACATCCGCGTTGAGGATGACATTGCGGTGATTGGGATCACGGCTTATGCCGTCGATCAGCTCGGGGATATTGTCTTTGTCGGCCTGCCCGAGGAAGGAACAGAGATTGAAAAGGGCGAAAGCTTTGGCTCGGTGGAATCCGTTAAGGCGGTCGAGGATCTCTATGCCCCTGTTTCGGGGGAAGTGGTGGCAGTGAACAAAGCAGTGGTGGACAGCCCAGAGAGCATTGCCGACGATCCCTATGGCGATGGCTGGCTGATCAAGGTGCGCATGACCAACCCGGAAGATCTCGACGACACGATGAGCGCCGAGGCCTACGCCAGCTTGGTAGAAGGATCCTAAGCCCTACAGCAACACTTCCCGGTTGCCCCCTTGCATCTTGGCCCGGTAGAGGGCTTGGTCGGCTGCCTCTAGAAAGCTTTGGACGGAAGTTTCTGCTGAAAGGCTGAGCAAAGAGGCGACGCCAATGCTACAGGTGAGGTGGATAACTTCTGCTCCCACCTGCAGAGGGAGGGATTGGACGGCCTGCCGCAGGCGCTTGGCCAACTGCAGGATTTGAGCTTCCGGAACCCCGCGCACCATGAGGACAAATTCGTCGCCCCCTAGCCGGGCCAGCAGATCCTCGCGGCGAACCTGATCCTGCAGTTGTTGGGCTACTTGGATCAGGGCTTGATCCCCGGCCAAATGCCCCCAGCGGTCGTTGATGAGCTTGAAGTTGTCCAAGTCCAGGTAAAGCAAGTGGAGGGGAAAGCTATGGCGGCGGGCAAAAGCCATCTCCCTCTGCAGGTGCTCTAGGAAAAACCGACGGTTGTGCAGCCCCGTGAGCGGGTCGTAGAGAGCGGCGGCAGCGACCTGGAAAAAGAAAGCCTCCTCCAGCCGGTCATAATAGGCAAACTGCAGGAGGCTATTCCCCAGCTGGATGCGATCCCTATCCGCCAAAACCCGGCAATTTACCCGTTCCCCATTGACATAGGTGCCGTTGAGGCTGCCGAGATCGATGAGGACATAGTTTTCCCCTTCCTTCCTCAGCCGGCAGTGCAGCCGAGAGATGGTGTGGTCGGAAAGCTGAACGTCGGCCTGGGGGCTGCGCCCCACTACTGCAGTCTCCCCCAGGCGGAAAGTCCTGCCCCTATTGGATCCCTGAAGCACCGTCAAAAAGGCGCCCACTGCTTTCCTCTCCACCTCCAGCCCGTAGGTTTCCAGGGGCACGGGGGTGGTTGGTTCTTCCGGAGAAGTATCCACAGGCGTAGGGATCCCCTAGCTGAGTTAACATGTCTTTTCCGTATTATGACGGGTATCATGCCAGCCTGGCTGCTTTCTTCCGCAAAGTTGGCCAGCTCTGGGGAAAATCTCCCAGAGGTCTTCCTTTACTCCAGCCCTAACCGGTGGCGGAAGTAGGGGATGGTCAGCTCCAGGCCCACTGGCAAAGGGATCTGGGGCTCCCACCCCAGCAGGGCGCGGGCCTTGCTGATGTCGGGCCGGCGCTGCCTGGGATCGTCGGTTGGGAGAGGCCGGTGGACGATGGGAGAAGAGCTGCCGGTGAGGGCCAAAATCTGCCGAGCCAACTCTAGAATGGTGACCTCCTGCGGGTTGCCCAGGTTAAAGGGGCCGGGATAAGGGCTGTTCATCAGGCGCACCAGGCCCTCGATGAGGTCGGAGATGTAGCAGAAGCTACGGGTCTGGGAGCCATCTCCATAGACGGTGAGGGGATCCCCGCGCAGCGCCTGGACGATGAAGTTGCTGACCACACGACCATCGTCTTCCCGCATGGCGGGCCCATAGGTGTTGAAGATGCGGGCCACGCGGATCTCGGTTTGGTGTTGCCGCTGCCAGTCAAAGGTTAGGGTTTCGGCCAGGCGCTTGGACTCGTCGTAGCAGGCCCGCGGGCCGATGGGGTTGACATGGCCCCAGTAGTCCTCCGGCTGGGGATGCACCTGGGGATCCCCGTACACTTCTGAAGTGGAGGCCAGCAGGAACCTGGCCCCCGTTTTCTGGGCCAGCTCCAGCAGGTGGTAGGTGCCCCAGACGCCGGTGCGGATGGTGCGGATGGGATCCGCCTGGTAGTGGGGCGGCGAGGCGGGACAGGCCAGGTGGTAGATTTGCTCAATTCCCGCTTTCTCCAGCTCCGGCGGCAGCGGCTCGGCCACGTCGTGCCACAGCAAGGTCAAGGCAGGGTTGTTGCGGTGGGCCTGCAGGTTCTCCTCCCGCCCCGTGTAGCCGTTGTCGAGGCAGATCACCGTGTGGCCCTCCTGCAGCAGACGGCTGACCAGATGGGAGCCGATAAACCCCAAACCACCCGTAACCAGGATCTTCACCAGCCCACTCCAATCAGGGTAATGCCCGCCTGCTGAACGGCCTGCCGGTCAAGGCAGTTGCGGCCGTCGAGGATGAGGGGCCGCCGCATCAGCTCGGCAAGGCGCCGGTAATCCAGCGACAAGAACTCCGGCCACTCGGTCACCAGCACCAGGGCGTCGCAATCCTGGGCCAGGCGGAACACGTCCGTTTCCACCACCACGTGGGCCAGGCCCTCCCGCATCCCTGAAGCCGACACAATGGGATCATAGGCTTTTACCTTGGCCCCCAGCCGGTGGAGCTGCTCGATGAGGGTCAGGGACGGCGCATCCCGCAGGTCGTCGGTGTGGGGCTTGAAGGTGAGGCCCAAAAGGCCAATGGTCTTGCCCTTAAGCACCTTAAGAGCCTGCTGCAGCTTTTCCACCAAGCGCTGCCGCTGCTCGCGGTTGACCTCGACGGTGGCCCGCAACAGCTTGGCCTCATAGCCGTAGTCGGCTGCCGTCTGGATCAAAGCGGCCAGATCCTTGGGAAAGCAGCTCCCTCCCCAGCCTAGACCAGCGTTGAGGAAGGCGCGGCCAATGCGCTTATCGAGGCCGATCCCTTCGGCCACCTGGGTGATGTCGGCGCCAGTGCGCTCGCAGATGTTGGCGATCTCGTTGATGAAGCTGATCTTGGTGGCCAGGAAGGCGTTGGCCGCATATTTGATCATCTCGGCCGAGGCCAGGTCGGTGACCAGCAAGGGCACGGGATCCCCGCCCAAGCCCTGCTGGCGGCTGAGGATGGGCTCGTAAAGTTGCCGCAGGATCTCGATGGCCCGGGGGCTGTTGGAGCCAATCACGATGCGGTCGGGGTAAAAGGTATCGTGGATGGCGCTGCCCTCCCGCAGAAACTCGGGGTTGCTCACCACGTCGAAGGGCGGCACCCAGGAAGACCTGTCCAAGGTAGCCAGGGAGGAGGGGGTAGGATCCCCCCCAGCCAGGGCCATCTGTTGGCTGCTTAGGCGCTGCTGGACAGCCTCGGCGGCGCCGTCGAGGATGAGCATGCGCACCCAGTCGCCGGAGCCGATGGGCACGGTGGACTTGTTGACGATGACGCGGTAGCGGTTGTCCAGGTGCTGGCCGATCCCTCGCGCCACGGCCTCTACGTAGCGCAGGTCTGGCTCGCCGCTGGGCAAAGCCGGGGTGCCCACGGCAATGAAGATCACTTCGCTGGCCTTCACCCCCAGGCCCAGGTCGGTGGTAAAGTGCAGCCGGCCAGCCTCGGCGCCTTCCCGCACCAGCTCTTCCAGGCCGGGCTCGTAGATGGGCAGACGACCTCGCTGCAGGTTTTCGATTTTGACAGGGTTGTTGTCTATACAAATAACGCTGTGGCCCAGGTGGGCCAGACAGGCGCCGGTTACCAACCCCACATAGCCAGCTCCCACGACCGCCATGTCCATGGCCGCCTCCCCCTCGCGTCGGTGCTTGGTTCTAAAATACCCCGCCGGCCCGCATTCCCTATCCCCTCGAAGAAGGTCGGCCCCTAGGGGGAGTCGGTGGCAAAATAAAGCTGAACCGGCTTGGTCTGAGGCTCCCCAGCGGTGAGCTTCCCCGATTCTGCTGCCATAGCCAGCCGCCGTCAGCGCCAGGTGCAGAGGGTGCTCTATGTCACCCTGGGGCTCAATCTTTTGGTGTTTTCGGTCAAGTTGATCCTGGGATTGGCGACGGGATCCCTCAGCTTGGTGGCCGATGCCCTGCACAGTGTTACCGACAGCGCCAGCAACATTCTTGCCCTGCTGGCAGCCCGCTTTTCCTCGCCAGAGCCGGACGAAGACCATCCCTATGGCCGCAGCAAGTTTGAGGCCATTGGAGCGCTGGGGATCGCCGCCTTTTTGGGAGTGGCCAGCTTCGAGATCCTCAGCGCAGCGGTGGGGCGGTTTTTTGCACCCCAGCCGCCGCAGCTCCGGATCGAGGGGTTGACCTTGACGCTGATGCTGGGCGTGCTGGGGATCAACCTCTTCGTGGCCGTCTATGAACGTTTCTGGGGCAGGGCGCTGGCCAGCTCGCTGCTCTTGGCCGATGCCCGCCATACCCTCAGCGATGTCTGGGTAACCCTGACGGTATTGCTGGGTCTGGCCGGGATCCACTTCTGGGGGATCCCTTGGCTGGACCAGGTGCTGGCGGTGCCGGTGGGGCTGCTGGTGTTCTGGAGCGGCTGGGAAGTGCTGCGGGAAAACGTTCCCTTCTTAACCGACCGGGTGGCTATCCCCCCCAAAACCTTGCGGGAGCTGGTTCTCAGCCTGCCCGGGATCCTCGACTGCCACGACATCACCTCCCGCGGCATCCCGGGGCAGATGATCTTTATCGAAATGCACATGGTGGTGGAGCCGCTGGATGTGGAGTCGGCCCATCGCCTTACCGAAGCGGTGGAGCAACTGCTGCAGCAGCGCTACGGGCCGGTGCGGGTCACCATCCACCTGGAGCCCTACTCCCACATCGAGGGATCCCGTTCCTAGCCACAATGGGCCTTGCATTCCTTGCTCTGCGTGGGTTTAATGGGGGTAGATTTCCCCCTTCGGGGGGATTCCTAGAAAGTGGAAAGAAAGTGGAAAGAAAGTGGAAAGCCCGTCCTCATAGCCAAAAGCTCGGTAGTAGCGGGGAAACTCTGCCAATGCCTCGGGCTGGGGCACGTCGTGGTTGCCGGGCACCACAAAAGCCGGAAAAGGTAAACGGGCCAGCCGCTCTGCCAACCAAGCGTGGTTTTCTGGCTCCCCGTGCTGGGTCAGATCCCTCGGCAGCAGCAAAAAATCCAAGAGCAACTGCATCCGGTGTTGCAAAACCTGCTCCAGAGCCGGGATGCTTAGCTTCACCAAATGAAACCGGTTGAGATGATCCCAAAGGACAGATCCGGCGCAAGGCCCGATTGCCCCTGGGGGGATTCCGGTCTTTTGGCAGAGGATCTCCGGGATAACCTCGGCAAGGCCACCTTACAGGTGACGGCTGGGGAGGCCGACGGGGAGCAAATCGAGCTGAAAAAGCCCAATCTCTAACTCTGATTACCAACTTCGGCCGCGAGCCGGAGCAGCCTCAGCAGCCGAAGCCCACCCTGCCTGGGATTAGGGCCGGCTCTAACAGCAAGGGCTAGAAAGTGCCTCGGGATCTCGATCCACCACGTCGGGATCCTGTTGTGCTGAGCCGGCAGAGGGAAGGGAACCCGAGGTTTTACCGGAGTGAAGTGGGCTACCTCGCCTCTAAAGCTGTGTTAAGATTTTGCGTAACTTCAAGAGAGCTGGCGCCTTTCAGATCCGGTAGGGGATTTCGTCAGCGGTGCGTAGCACTATGGGCAAGGTTTTGGTTTTAAATGCCTCCTACGAGCCGCTCAACATCACCAGTTGGCGCAGAGCTGTTGTCCTTTTGCTCAAGGGCAAGGCCGAGCAAATCGAGCACAATGGCAAAGTAGTCTACGGCAACATCCCTCTGCCCACCGTCATCCGCCTGCGCCACTACGTTCACGTTCCCCACAAGGAGATCCCCCTGACGCGGCGCAATGTCCTCTACCGCGATGGGCACTGCTGCCAGTACTGCGGCTGTTACGGCGAAGACCTAACCCTGGATCACGTGATCCCGCGCTCCCGCGGCGGTGAAGATACCTGGGAGAATGTAGTCAGCGCCTGTGTGCGCTGCAACGTGAAAAAAGGGAATCGCACCCCTTGGGAGGCCGGCATGCCCTTGCTCCGCCAGCCCCGCCGCCCCCACGGCACCCTTTACTTTGAAATCTCCAAAGCCGTCGGCAGCGGATCCCATCGGGAATGGCTGAAGTACGCCATCGGCCTGGAAGGGGATCCGCCGCCGGAGCTGGCAGTCAAGCCCGCCTAGCTCCCAAGGCTAAGGATGCAGGTCTGAGACCGGCGCTGCTTTGGAAAGGGGAGGAGAGGTGGTGGCCGGGATCCCCAGCTCGATCCAGCGATGGATCAGGGCGTTGACCTCTTCGGGGCGCTCATCGTGAGGGCAGTGGCCGGCCTCCAGGAAGTATTCCACCGCCTGAGGGTAGTGAGCCCGGTAGAGCTTAGAGCGCTCGCGGACCCGCATCCAGGGATCCCGTTCGCCCCAAATCAACAACAGGGGGCGCACCAAGCTGCGCAGCAGCTCGTCCACATAGCGCCCCTTCTGCCCGCCCCGCATCAGGGCCACGAACACATCGGCAGCCCCCGGATCCCGCGTGGGGCGATGAATGTCTTCCACCAGTTGATCCGTCACTGCCGCCGGGTCGTAATAGACCTGCTTCAGCTTGGAGCGAATCACCCGCGGCTGCCGCAAATACTGAAACAATAGGTAAGACACCAGGCGCTGGCGCAGGCCCCAGCCTACCAGGCCACCCAGCCATTGCCGCCAGCCAGATGGGGATCCCTTAACCGTGGAAAAGCCGCCTGCCCCGTTAAGCAGCACCACCCCCCGCACCCACTCCGGCCACTCTGCCGCCAGGCTGAGCACCACATAGCCGCCCAGGGAGTTGCCAATGGCCACCACAGGCCGCCGGATCACCTGTTGACAGAAATCCCGCAGTTGATCCCGCCAGATCTCGGCGCGATAGTCCCAGTTGGGCTTGGCCGAACGGCCAAAGCCGAGCAAATCGATGGCATAGACCTGGTAGTGTTGAGCCAATTCGGGAATGTTTTTACGCCAGTGGTCGGTGGAAGCCCCAAAGCCGTGCACCAAAAGCAAAGGCTGCCCCTGCTCGCCCTGTTTGACGTAATGGACGGATTGCCCCCGCCAAATCCAGCGTGCCGAGATAGGAGTGGCCGATGCCGATGTTGAAGCCATAGAGGTCGCTTGTAAGCTTTTGTTATTTAAGCTTTTCTTATTCTAGATTCTTTTAGATTCTGCTCGGCCGACTCTGGAGCTGTAGCCGAGCAGCGTATCCTAAACACGGATTGGACTCGCAGCATGATCGCGTTTTTGAGCGGCCACCTCGTCGCCATCGAATGGGGAGAGCGCAGTAGCCTCACCGTTGAGGTGCAGGGGATCGGCTATCGGGTCAAGGCCCCGGCGCGTTTTCTCAAGCAACTGCCCCCCATCGGAGAGCCCGTGCGGGTGTTTACCCACTTGGTGGTGCGAGAGACCGAGCTGGTGTTGTACGGGTTTGGCTCGCCAGCCGAGCGCGATGTGTTTGTGGAGCTCATCAAAGTTTCGGGGGTGGGGCCGGCTTTGGGCTTGGCTCTGCTGAATACCTTCGGCCTGCCGGAGCTGGTTCAGGCAGTGGTGACCGAAAACGTGCGCCTACTTTCCCTCACGCCAGGGGTAGGGCACAAAACGGCCCAACGGCTAGCCTTGGAGCTGAAAACCAAGCTGGCCCACTGGCGACAAGGCCTGGAGAACGCCGATCGCCCCCTGGCCGGCGGGCCGCCTCCGGCCATCCGGGAAGAGGTGGAAATGGCCTTGCTGGCCCTCGGCTACAGCCTCCAAGAAATTCAAGCGGCCCTGCAAGCTTTGCCCTCCCAACCCCGCCCAACGGAAGAGTGGCTGCGGGATGCCATCACCTACCTCAGCCGGCAGCCATGAGCCCTCCGGATCCCCAGCAGCGCCGCATTGGCATTCTGGGCGGCACCTTCAACCCCGTCCACCACGGCCATCTGATCATGGCGGAGCAGGCCCTCTGGCAGTTCAACCTGGATCAGGTGCTGTGGATGCCGGCAGGGGATCCTCCCCACAAGCCCTTGGCCGCCGGCGCCAGCAAAGCCGATCGCCTGGCCATGGTGAAGCTGGCCATTGCCGACCACGAGCGCTTTGCCTGCTCCGACCTGGAGATCCGCCGTCCCGGCCCCTCCTACACCATCGAGACGCTGCGCAGCCTGATGCAAGAGCAGCCGGATACCCAGTGGTATTGGATTATCGGCGTGGATGCCCTGCGGGATCTGCCCCAGTGGTACCAGGCGGAAGAATTGGCCCGCCTCTGCCATTGGATTGTTGCCCCCCGTATCGATGCCGGCGACGCCGCCCAAGTGCTGCGGTCGGTGGCCGCAAAGCTGCCCATCCGGGCAGCAATCCTGGACGCCCCCACCCTAACGCTCTCTTCCACCTACCTGCGCCAGCAAATCCAAAAGGGGGGATCCATCCGCTACCTGGTGCCCCCTGCTGTGGAGCACTACATTCGCCAACACCGGCTCTACCTCGACCCTTGAAGAAAAAAAGAGGAGGGATCCCTCCTCTCCGATAAACCCGTTCACTAGAGCAACAGCCCGCCCAACTTTTTCCCAGCCAGGAGGGGCTGAAGAGAGGCTGTTTCGCTGAAAGTAGGAAGGCTTGTCTCAAATGAAAATTGCAACCCAACCTGCCGATGGCTTAGTAAGCCAAGCCCATGCTGCGGGTGGTTTCGGGGCCAAGGTAGACGCGGATGCTCAAGAAGTCCGTGGGGCAGGCAGTCTCACAGCGTTTGCAGCCAACACAGTCTTCGGTGCGGGGGGCTGCGGCAATCATGCCGGCCTTGTTGTTCCCCTTCCAGGGCACCATTTCCAACACATCAGTAGGGCAGGCCCGCACACACTGAGTACAGCCGATGCAGGTGTCGTAGATCTTGACCGTGTGAGCCATTAGCGTTCTCCAGTCGAGCTGTTTGAAAGATTAAAAAAAGGTTTACCGAAGGGCGTGGCAGCAACACCACTGCACGGGTGGCTTCAGTGTACTGTAGTCCTGCCAAACCACCCCGATCTGCGATCCAAATGTTCAAACAAATTTACATCCCCAGGGATCCCTTGCCGCGCCGACGGGAAGGTCGCCCTCGCGGTTGGGCTAGGATTGCCTGAGGAAGGACAGGGCAAGGATCCTACGAATGGGACGCTCGCTGCGGAATTGGAGAAGGCAAACTCGAAGCCAAATGCACCGCCTGGGGCCCGTTTTGGCCGGCATTCTCCAGGAAATCTATGCGGAGAACATACCTCGCCTGCGCCGCTGGGATCGGCAGCTCACCGACTGGGTGTACAGGCGTGGCTGGAGGGTGGATCCTTCCTTGCCCAAGGTGGCCATCTACGTGTTGGGCGCAGTGGTGATCCTGGCGATTCCAATTCTCACCTTGGCAGTTTTAGTGGCTCTCGCGGCCTTTCTTGCCATCCAAATAGCCCAAAAGTGGCCCCAGGAAGCCCGCCGTTATCTTCCCAGCGCCGACGAGGAAGACGACTCCGATCCCCGCCAAGGGGACTGGGACTATTGACAGGCTAGCCGTCCCTGCCCTAAAGCGGGGCATCGCCCTCGGGCGGACGGGGCGAGTCTTTTTGGCTGCTAAGGCGCTGCTTCATCCGTCTGACCAGCTTTTGCTGGGAGTGGCTTTCCAGCCTGTTGAGGCCGAGGGCGCCGGCCAGGATCCCTAACTGTAAGGCCAAGCTGGGCAGGGTGGTCTCCAGATCCCGCCCTGCCAAGGCTCGAAAGAAAAATACAAATGCCCCGATGGTGGCCGAAAAACCCACCGCCAGGTAGACAAAGCGCCGCAGACTGCGGTAGGGGGCGGCCAGTTCCGTGAGCAGCCTCACCCGATCTGCCGCTGGATCCCGACCTGGGGGCAGGGGCGAGCCAGGTTTTGGGGAAGGTTTGGGCTCCGATGTTGCCACGGCTACACCTCCTCGGGCAATAGTAGGGGATCCCGGCCAGAAATCGCCGCCAAGCTTTCCTCGGCAGCCCGACAGGCAGCCAGAATATCTTGCTCTTCCCCGCCCAAGTAGACGCGGCCAAAGCTGCCAAAGGGCATCACTTCGAGGATGTTGATGCGGGCCGATTTTTCTGCCTCGTTGGCGGCCAGGGGGGCATAGCCTGCCGGCTGCACCTCCAGGATGTAGAGGGTTTGGCCGGCTAGGAGCATCTGGCCGCGGCGGAAACGGTTGATCAACTGGGTTTGGTGGGGATCGATGTTGCGAATGATCTGGCTGGAGATGATGCGCGGCCTGAGGCGCTCCTTTTCGCTCACCCCCAAAGCCGCCAGGATGGCCCGACCGGCAGTGCGGGTATCCCCCTGGTTGCTGGAGTGTACCTCCAAAAGGCCGTAGAGGCGCTCCACCACCTGCAGCCCCGGCCTTACCGAGGTGGCTTTGAGGGCGATGTCCATAACGCGGTTGATCTCGATGCCGGGGGAAATCTCGACCCAGAGGGAAGTATCCCCTGGCAGAGGCAAAAAGCCCTGGGCCACCGTGCCCAGATAAGCAGCGTACTGGGGCTGGAGCCGATCCAAAAACACGTAACTGCGCAGGTCAATCCCCAAAGGAGTTCTCCCCCCTGTCTGTTGGGCTGGGTTGGACGTCGGACGACGGGGCCGGCATTCCTCCCTTTCTAGTCTCACGCCATCTCTTGGCTTTTGGGGAGAACAGCAGTTCGGTATCCCAACTTTCCCCTGCTACAGGTCACCCTGAGCCACTACCTTCACCGTTGTCAAGGCTTCCAGGTCGATGGGCCCGCGCACGTGCAGCCGCTGGGTGGAAATGCCCAAAGACAGGTCGCGAAACGCTCCCAAGGTGGGGATCCCGGCTCCCCGGCCTGCCGAGAGGGGAGAGGTGTTAATGTGGATCAGGGCGGCATCCACCTCCTGGAGAAAGCGCTGGGCTGCCGATTGGCTGTCGGTGAGGATCGTCTCCGATTGACGACAGCCATTTTTGTTGATCCAGGCGATCGCCTCCGTCAGGTCGGCAACGGGCTGGAGGCGCAGATGAGGCCGTTCTGTGGAGTCAAAGCCTTCCCCCAGCGGCTGAAGCTGGGGGAATCGCTCCAGAATGGGGGCTGCTGCCTGTATATCGATCCCTTGACCCAGCAAGTCTTCAATCAGGGCGGTCAGATGATGGGCGGCCCAATCGGTGTGGATCAGCAGCCAAAGGGTGAGGGGCTGATAGATCGGGATCCCTTCTGGGCCATAGCGAGCCAAGGGATCCAACAAAACCGACTTCACCAAAGGCCAAGGAGCGGTGCGATCCACATAGATGTGGCCGTACCCCAGATGCGTGACCAGAGTCGGCACTTTGCTGGCCTGCAACAGGAACTCCACCCAGCCGGGGCGACCGCAGGGGATCACCAGATCCACATAGCGGGTTTGCTGCAACAACAGCAACAGTGGGGAATCGGCCTGGGGATCGGTCGCTTGGTCTTGGGCGGGGAGGGTTTGAATGGCCCCTTCCGGGATCCCGTGCTCGTAGGCGGTCTCTGCCAACAGGTTGACCAGGGCCTGATGGGTTTTCTGGATGGGGCCGCTGCCGGCCAAGATCACGCCATTGCTCGTCTTGAGACACATGCCAATGCCATTCAAGGCAAACTCGGGGTAGATCTCGTAGACCAAGGCGATCAGCCCCAAAGGGACGCGGTAGCGGCCAATAAACAGCCCGTTGTCCTGACGGCACCCCCTCTCCAGGCTCCCGATGGGATCCGGCTGTTGGGCCAGGAGAGCAAGCAACTGGGCGGATCGCTGCAGGCGCTCGGGGGTAAGCTTGAGGCCGTTGAGGATCCACTCCGGCAGGGTTTGCTCGCGGCAGCTTTCCAGGTCGAGGGTATTGGCCTCCAACAGCAGCTCGGAGCGCTCCAGCAAACGGCGCGAGAGAGCCAGCAGGGCCTGGCGTTTGGTTTCGCCGCTCAAGCGCTGGAGCTGAGGCAGCAAGCGGCGCACCTGGCGCAGGGTGGTGCTGAGGTCAAAGGCTGAACCAAAATCGGTCACTCGCTTCCCTCCTGCCCGGCTGACCGACGACAGACCTGCTCCTGACCACTGCTAACAAGAAATGGCTAGATCCACAAGGGCTGAAACTAGGGATCCCTGGCAACGATCCCAAGCATCTCAAGGCCGCCGCAGCAGCAGGATCGCCGTCACCATCAACAGCGTCAGCAACAGGCAAAGAATCAGGAACCAACTGAGCAACTGGGCTTGGCTGGGGAAGAGCAACACGCCCAGAAACCCCACCGCCAAAGCAACCCCCAGGCTGAGGGTGAGGCCCAAGAGCGCAGATCCCTGGAAAGTGCTTTGCCGGTGCAACACCCACTGATGGCCGTTCCAGAACCAGATTTTACGGTAGGGGTAGGAGACGGCCAGTTGCTCAATGTGCAAACGGTCGGGGGTGATGGCGAAAATATGCTGGCAACGGCTGCAGCCAAAAGCCTCAGTCAGGGTAATCAGGCGCAACTGACCTTGGTGGCAACAGGGGCAGGGGTAAATTTTGGTGGGCTCGATGGGCTGAGCCACTCGCAGGGACGATTTCTGCCGAGGCCACTTGTGGGGAGAGGAAAACGCCACAGCTCTCAGTCGGTGAGAAGTCGGGATCCCTCACATCCTATCCTCAAGAAAGCAGGGTCAAGCCACCCAGAGATGGTGGACGTAGCGCCAGGTCAAGATCTGGTTGAGGACGAGGAAGATCAGGCCCAGAAGCCCATAGCCCAGCTTGAGAACTCTGCTTAGGTGGGGGCGCGCCCACAGGGGAAGGAAGCCGAAATCTGTGTGCTTGGCCCAGTGCAGGAGGGCCAGCACTTGCACGAGGTGAACCGGTAGGCAGTAGCGAATCATGCTTCGCTGGCCTAGGGGACTCATGCCGGCTACAGCGATGTAGAACATAGCCCAGGCAGCTAGGTGAAACCCCAGCCGCTCCTGCCAGCGCCGGCTCTTACCGGCCACGACACTCAAACCATCCAGCAAGCCTGTAACAACTAGGGATCCCAGCGTAACAGACACAAACAGTTGGCTGAGAGCATCAGACCACAGGCCAGGATCCTGCAGCGGTGCAGAAGGAGAGAGCAAGACCTGCCATCGCTCAGGGGAAAGAACATAGGTATGAGCCTGGAAAAGGGCTTGGTAATTGGCCTGGACGCCGGTAAAGTAGCGCTGCATCTCCATGTAGAGATCCCAGCGACCGAAGCGGAGCTGACAGTAGAGGAAAAAACTCAGCCCCCCCAACAAGGCCAAAACAACGGCGCCTGCCGTCCAAAACCAACGGCGGGATAGCCGCAGCAGGGGAACCAGCGCCACCGGCAAACCCACAATGCGGGTGGCACTCATCGCAAAACCGTGGATCCCGGCCAGGAGCCCTGCCTTCATCGAATTCAAGCAGGCCAACCAGTAGAAAAAACCCAACAAGCTGGCCATGAAGAGGGATTCGCTGTAGCCCACGACAAGGTAAAAACTGCTGGGATAGACCAAGATAATCAGACTTGCCAAAACTTGCCAAAGAGTGGGGATCTGCCAGCGGCGGTAAAACAGGAAAAGGTAAATCCACATCAGCCAGCAAAAGAGCTGGGCAGTGAGATAAAGCCCCAGTTCAGGGTCAACTCCCAACAGGCGGCTCATGGCGGCCACCGCCAGGGGATAGCCTGGAAAGAAGGCCACATTGCTCTGCTCGTAGGCAATCTTGTCAAAGCCCACAAACTGATACCCCCGCTCCACAATGCTCAGGTACCAGTAGCTATCGCGCTGGCTCAGGGCTGTAAAAGCAGAAGCACAGCTGCCGCGTTTTGTCCAAAGGTATATCGCCAACACCTGTAGGATAGTCAGCGCTAAGCCCAGCAAAAAAATCCGAGTAGGAAAGCAAACTAAACATTTGCGAATCTGCTGCAACGGAGGGCCAGGGCGCAAACTCATCAGCTTCACCACCAAGGTTCGATCAAGCCACCCAAAGATGCTGGACGTAGCGCCAGGTGAGGATTTGGTTGAGGGCAAAGAAGACTAAAGCCAAGATCCAGTAGCCCAGCCTCAGGACACTGTCAAGATAGAAACGCACCTGTTGGGGGATGAAGCTGAAATCGGTGTATCTGATCCCATGCAACCAGGCCAGCACCTGCAGGATGTGAACTGGCAGGCAGTAGCGGATCATACTTCTCTGGGCCACGGCACTCATGCCAGCCACGGAAATAGAGAACATGGCCCAGGCAGCCAAATGAAACCCCAGCCGCTCTTGCCAGCGCCGGCTCTTGCCGGCCAGGACACTCCACCCATCCAGCAGGCCTGTAATAACTAGGGATCCCAGCGTGAGGAGAACAAACAGTTGACTGAGGGAAATGGCCCATATCCCAGCCCCCAAAGCCTCGGAAAAGGAGAGCAAGGACTGCCAATAGCCACTAGAAAAGAGGGGGGCATAAGTACGAGGTCGAATAATAGCCAAATAATCGAAAGAACTGGGGCCAAAGTAGCGCTGCATTTCCAGGTAGAGATCCCAACGGCCAAAGCGGAGCTGGCAGTAGAGGAAAAAGCCCAGCCCACCCAACAAGGCCAGAACAACAGCGCTGGCTGTCCAAAACCAAGGGTGGGATAGTCGCAGCAGAGGAACCAGCGCCACCGGCAAACCCACAATGCGGGTGGCGCTCATCACCAAACCGTGGATCCCGGCTAGAAACGCCGGCCAGGGAGCGTTCAAGTCCATGGACCAGTAGAAAAAACCCAGCAGGCTAGCCAGAAACAGAGACTCGCTGTAGCCCACTACCAAGTAGAAGCTACTGGGATAGACCAGGATGATTAAGCTGGCCAAAACTTGCCCAAGAGGGGGGATCTGCCAGCGGCGGCAAAACAGGAAAAAGTAAATCCACATCAGCCAGCAAAAGAGCTGGGCAGTCAGATACAGCCCCAGTTCAGGGTCAACTCCCAACAGGCGGCTTATGGCGGCCACCGCCAGAGGATAGCCCGGAAAGAAAGCCACGTTGCTCTGCTCGTAGGCAATCTTGTCAAAGCCCACAAACTGGTACCCTCGCCGCACAATGCCCAGGTACCAATGGCTATCCCACTGGGTTAAACCCTTGAAGATGGAAGCATAGTCATCCTCCTGGCTCCAAAAGGAGATCAAGAAAATCTGCAGCAGCGTCAAAGCCACAGCGGGAAGCAAAACTTGGACGGCAAAAGAGACCAGATGCTGCCGGCTGTGCTGCAAGAGGTGGCTAGGAGGGAAGCTCATTGTCGCACCTTTGCGGGTGGGGATGGCACTTTAATCTCCTCTTGGTAATCGTCATCGGAGTTCACCTGCCAGAGATCGTGGCTGCCGGGTTGGAGAATGTTCTCAGCAGCCAGCAGGCCCATCAGCAAACTGTGATCTTGGTTGTTATACTTAAACGAGCCGTAGCGGCCTACCAGTTGCAGATTTTCAAACTCGCCAAGATACCTCTGCAAAATGGCCAAGTCTTCTTTGTAGCTGCCGGCGTAGATGGGATAGGTGCGGGGCAGGCGCACCACAAAGCCACCGCAGATCTTCTGATCCTGGAGCAGGCCAATTTGGCGCAGCTCCCTCTCAGCCAAAGCCAGCAATTCCTCCTCAGGGGCTTGCCACAAGGGATCCCCAAAGTTGCACCAATACTCACAGCACAAGGGGGTTTGTTCTCGGTTGGGGAGCATAGCCGGCGACCAATTGGCGAAGTTGGTTACCCGACCGACCTGCACTGTTGGGTCGTTGATATACAGCCAGTTATCGGGGAAAAGCTGGGATCCCTCCACAATCAGATAAACCAAAACGGTGTTGCGAAACTTGAGGTTGCGGGCTGCCTGCAGTACCTCTGGAGGAGGCAACTCCTGTAGGCTCTGCACCAAAACTGTCAGAGGGATCGAGGAGATGACGTGGGAGGGGGAGACCCATGTTTCACTTCCATCCTGAAGATTGCGCAATTGCAGCTCGACAATCCGGGATCCCTCATGCCTAAGGGCAATGACCTCTGTATTTAGCCAAACTTTTTGACCTTCGGCCAGCAAAAACTCCTGCATTTTTTCGTAGAGCTGGCCGGATCCCAGCCGAGGAAACTGAAACTGATCGATTAGAGATTTCACCAAACCTCGATTCCACCCCAATGCTTTTCGTATGGCCTCTCCAAGACTGAGACCTTTGATGCGCTGGGCAGCCCAATCAGCACTGATCTCGGTGCAAGGGATCCCCCAGAGCTTTTCCGTGTAGCTCTTGAAGAACATCTGAAAAAGCCGGCTACCAAATTTTCCCTTGACCCAGTCGGCAAAGTTCTGGGGAGCTGGGTGCGGGATAAGTTGGGCCCAGAGGTAGGAAAGAACAATGAGCAGGCTTTCCCACCAGCCAACTTTGCGCAGGACTTCCCAGGCTTGAATGGGGTACTGAAAATAGTGCTTGCGGTAGTAGATGCGGGTAAGCCGCCGGACAGTCACTTGTTCGGATCCCAAAACCTGGTTCCACAGCTCCAGCACCGCTGGGATCTTGGTAAAAAAGCGGTGCGGGCCATAGTCGAGAATGAACCCCCGGTAGCAAATGCTTTTGGCCAAGCCCCCAACCCTGTCTTCCCGTTCCACTACCACCACAGGGAAGCCCAGTTGGGTCAAGCGGTAGGCAGCCGCCATGCCCGCCGGCCCTGCTCCCAGAATGTAGATGGGATCCCGCATCTGGCCTTGCGCTCGCCTTCAAGCCTTGCCGACATTGTAGTACCTGCGAAACCCTGGGAAAATAGGCAGAGGAGGCTGCGGCTGGAGGCTGGCCTGTGCTGTTGACCAAGGGCTTTGAGGTAGAGATGTACACCGGCACCGCCGCCGGAGAAGTGGTGGGGTTGTCGGATCGCATCTGCCAGGCTTTGCCGGGGTTTGTGCGAGAACCAGATCGGCGCAACGTCGAGTACATCACTCCGCCCCTTCGCCGCTACGAGGATCTGCTCTGTGCCCTGCTGCGGCCTCGGCTGCAACTGCGGCAATTTTTGCGCCGCCTTGGCCCCTACACCCTGTTGCCGGGGAGCACGCTGGCTTTGGGCGGCAGCGACCACTTTGAGCGCTCGGATCCGGACAACCCCTACCACGACTACATCGAGCGCACCTACGGCACGCGGGTGGTGACCGCCAGCATTCACATCAATGTTGGCCTGCCGGATAGCGAGGCCATTTTTCTTGCCTGCCGTTTGCTGCGGGCGGAAGCTCCCCTGTACTTGGCCCTGAGCGCTTCTTCTCCGTTTCTGGACGGCCAGGTGACAGGCTACCATTCCAGCCGTTGGCAGGTGTTTCCCAAAACGCCGGCCCAGGTGCCCTTCTTCCGGGATCACGCCCATTACATCGCCTGGATGCGGGAGCAACTGGCCCTGGGCACGATGCAGAATGTGCGCCACCTCTGGGCCTCTGTGCGGCCCAACGGCCCAGAGCGGCCCTACCATCTCAACCGGGTGGAGCTGCGCATCTGCGACCTGGTGGCAGATCCGGTGATGACCCTGGCCATCACTGCCTTGGTAGAGGCCCGTCTCTGGCAGTTGCTGGCCCAGCCAGAAGCGCTGGATCCCTTGCGGGGGCCTTTGACACCGACGGAGCTGGAGAGCCTTTGCGAGGCCAACGAGCAGGCCGCTGCTCGCGAGTCCTTGCGAGCCCGTCTGGTCGATTGGCGCACGGGCCGAGAACGGGTGGCCCAGGAGTGGATTGAAGAGCTGCTGACCGAAGCGTGGCGCCTCGGCCAACCCCAGGGCCTGGGCTGCTTTTTGGCTCCCCTGCAAACTCTGCTCCAACAGGGCAACGAGGCCCAGCGCTGGCTGAAGCAGGTCGACCAGGGATCCACACCCGCCCAGGTGTACCAACGGGCCATTCAGGAGCTGGCCGAACAAGACCGAGAAAGACAAGAGACCCTCTGCCAGCTTGTTGGCTAAGCCTTTGCCCAACGGTGGGCGCTTCTCAGTCCGGTGCCTGCCCCCCACCAGATCCCCAGTTCAAACCTGACTTAGATTCGCCTAGACAGGCTCCACCACTTCCCCTAGGGCTTGCCGAGCCACACAAAAGGATAGCTTGGTAGCCCCGCACTTGAGTGCGGGGCGGAAAAGCTCGCTAGCGACTTTGGTCGCTTACCCATGATGGGGGTCGTTGATATAGTTTCATAG